>JBDNBC010000019.1:0-15422 GCA_039768115.1 Oceanococcaceae bacterium | reverse complement strand
CTCCTGCCGAGATGGGGGCCAAGTTGCGCGAGCGACTCGGCTAGATTCGCGGCATTCGCGGACAATGACGGGGCGGGCATGTGCTCGCCCCGTCGTCGTTTGCAGGCCATGACATTTCCGACCCCCCTGCGCGTCGCTCTCGCGCAATTCCGCCCGGTGCTGGGTGACCTCGACGCCAATGCGCAGCGCATCCTCCGCTTTGCCGAGGCCGCACGCCGCGAGGGTGCGGAGTTGCTGGTCTGCCCGGAGCTGTCGCTGCTCGGCTACCCGCCGGATGATCTGCTCGAACGTCCGGCGTTGCCGCGGGCGCTCGAGCGCGCCTTGCAGGCGCTGGCGACAGCGCTTCCTTCGGGCATAGGTGTGCTCTGCGGCGCGCCGGAATGTCCCGATGTGCCCGCCGCGGCGGACAGCGACGAGGCCTGTGGCGCCCAGGCGCGGCCGCGGCCGCTGGTCTACAACGCGGCCTGGTTGCTGCGCGATGGTCGCGCGGAGGTCGTCGCGCGCAAGCAGGCGCTGCCGAACTTCGGGGTGTTCGATGAACGGCGCCATTTCACACCGGGCGGAGAGACCGGAGCGTTCACGCTGGCGGGGATGCCGGTCCGGGTGCTGATCTGCGAGGACCTGTGGGACGACGCCATTGCCGGCGCGGACGGGGCGGCGGCACTGCATCTGGTCATCAACGCCTCGCCCTTTGATCAGGGTAAGCGGGCGCAGCGCCGCGGCCTGCTCGAGCGGCGCAGTCGCGCAACGGCCGGGCCATGGATCTATGTGAACCTGGTCGGCGGTCAGGATGAACTGGTGTTCGATGGTGACACGCAGGTGTGGCAGGACGGGCGGCAGATCAATCAGGCAGTGGCGCTCAGCGAGGCCCTGTATCTGCAGGACCTGCATGCGCCCGCGACGCCTGCCGCCGCGGAACCGGCGGCGGCAACGCTCCTGGCCGACACGGCCTTCTGGGGGGCGGCGCCAGCGATGAGTGATAGCGAGCTGCTCTACCGGGTGCTTTGTGCCGGCATTCGCGATTATTTTCGCTGTAACGGTTTCCGGCACATCTTCATCGGGCTGTCCGGGGGCATTGATTCGGCGCTGGTACTGGCGCTGGCGGCGGACGCCGTGGGCCCGCAGCGGGTAACGGCCGTGGCCATGCCATCGCCCTACACGGCGCAGATGAGCCTCGACGACGCCCAGGCGCAGGCGCGGGCCCTGGGCGTGCGCTACCGGGTTGTGCCGATTGCGAACCTGGCCGAGTCGTTTGCGGCGGCGCTTGACCCCTGGCATGGGGCGCTGCCTGCCGATGCCACCGAAGAAAATATCCAGGCCCGGGCGCGCGGCGTGCTACTGATGGCCATGGCCAATAAGGCGGGCGGGCTGGTACTGGCGACCGGTAACAAGAGCGAAATGGCCGTGGGTTACTGCACGCTCTATGGCGACATGTGCGGCGGTTACGCGCCCATCAAGGATGTCTACAAGATGCAGGTGTATGCGCTGGCACGCTGGCGCAACCGACATCATCCGGTGATTCCGGAACGGGTGATCACCCGGCCGCCGAGCGCGGAACTGCGCCCCGAGCAGACCGACCAGGATTCGCTGCCGCCCTATGCCGTGCTGGATGTTCTGCTGGAGCGGATGATCGAGGACGAACTGTCAGCCGACGCGATCATCGCGCAGGGGTTCAACGCGGCCGATGTCGTCAAGGTGCAGGGCCTGCTGCGCTTCGCCGAATTCAAGCGACGGCAGGCGGCCCCGGGGCCCAAGGTGACCCGCCGTGCTTTTGGGCGCGAGCGCCGCTACCCGATCACGGCGCGCTACCCGACGATCTAACGGCTTAGCCGGGTTCCTGTCCGTAGATGATCGGCTCCATGACCGGCAGGCGCATCGGCGCGCGCTGTGGTGAGGGTTGCGGAGCAGGCGTGGCGGTTGGTGCCGGCGTTGCCGTCGCCGTCGCCGGGGCGGATGGCGCCGGAGCCTGCGTCGGTGTCGGGCTGGGCGAAGCGGCGGCCGGTGTCCTGCTGTCGGTGGCGCGCCGCGCCGGTGGTGCCGCAGGAGGCGTTTCGTCAGCGTCAGCGGCGATTGGCGGTGGCGCCTCTGCCGCGGCCGGGCGGGCTGGTGCGACGGGGTTGCGGCGCAGGCTGGCCGGCGGGGCTTCCTGCGGGCGGTCGTTGGCGTCGAGAATGGCGCGCATGGATTGGGCCTGATCCTCGAGGCCCATCGCCGTGTAGCCCTCGGCCATCAGCGCGACGGCATCCAGCGCGACCGCGGTATCGCGGAACTGGTCAAACACTTCCTCGGCACGACGGATGGCCGCTACCCAGGCGCCGCGACGGCGGTAGTAATCGGCGATGCCGAAATAATGCGTCGCGATGCGTTCGCGCAGCCAGATCATCCGTGCGCGCGCATCCGGCGCGTAGATGCTGTTGGGGAAGGTTTGCAGCAGGCGGGCAAACTCCTCGAAAGCGCGTCGGGCATCAACCGGATCGCGGCCCGCCGAATCCATGTCGATCAGGTCGAGGATGTCCGATGCGGTGGATTCGAAATGCACCAGCCCGCGCAAATAGAGCACGTAATCCACCTGCGGATGGCGCGGGTGCGCGCGCAGAAACCGGTCCGCGGCGGCAATGGCGCCATCCTGTTCGAAGTTGCGGTAGCGGGCGTAGATGCTTTCGAGCTGGCCCTGCGTCGCTTCGGGGGTGAAGGGGTAGTTCGCATCCAGCCGCGAATAGAACGACAGGGCATTGGCGTAATCCCCCGATTCCAGCGCCCGCCGGCCGGCGGCATAGAGCTGTTGCGCGTCGGCACGGGCAATGCGCCGGTCATCCGCATCGGGACGGAAAGGGTTGGGAGCGGGAAGCTCGTCGCCGCTGCTTGCGCAGCCAGCCGCCAGCAGGGCGACCATAATGGAAAATACCAGCCGTAAATGCACGCCGGATCACTCGTTGAACGATCAATCGCATAGTATAGAGAAGCCCCCCGCGGATTTTGCGTTGCAGGTTCCGCCGCAGGCCGCGGGCATGCGCATGGATGTCTGGCTGGCGCAGCAGTTGCCGCAGCACAGCCGGGGCCGGATCCAGGGCTGGATTCGCGAGGGCCGGCTGCAGGTCGACGGCACGCCGCAGACACAGACGCGCGCCAAGCTCGAGGCGGATCAGCAGATCCGGCTGCAGATGCCCGCCGTGGACGATGCGCCGCCGACCATTGAGGCGGAAGACATCGCGCTGGAGGTGCTCTACGAGGACGCCGACATTCTGGTGATCAACAAGCCGGCGGGGCTGACCGTGCATCCAGGAGCGGGCCAGGCGCGAGGCACCTTGCAGAATGCATTGCTGCATTACCGACCGGCGCTGGCGGCGGTGCCGCGGGCGGGGATCGTGCATCGGCTCGACAAACTGACATCGGGCCTGTTGCTGGTCGCCGGCTCGCCCGAAGCCCACACCCAGCTGGTGCGGATGCTGGCCGAGCGCACGATTACACGGGAATACCTGGCGCTGGTCTGGGGTGAGGTCATTGCCGGCGGCACCATCGATGCGCCTCTCGCGCGCGACTCGCGTGATCGCCGGCGGTATCTGGTCGGCCAGGGCGGGCGAGACGCCGTGACCCATTTTCGGGTGGAGGAACGATTCCGTAAGCACACCCTGCTGCGCGTGAAACTCGAAACCGGTCGCACTCACCAGATCCGTGTGCACATGAAGCACCGCAAGACACCGCTGGTGGGCGACCCCGTCTATGGCCGGCGCGGCGATCCGCTGGCGGCGCAATTACCGCGGCAAGCGCTGCATGCGGAGCGTCTCGCGTTTGCGCACCCCATCAGTGAGGCGCCGTGCGAATTTCGCCAGCCGGTGCCGGAGGACATGGCGGACGTTCTCCAGCATTTGCGTGACGTGAATGCCGGCTGAGCACGCGAGCGAACAGGTCGAGCGGCCCGGCTGGGGTGCGCCGGCTGCGATTGATCTGGTGCTGAGCCGGCGCGGCGGTGGCGTCAGTCCGCCGCCGTGGGATGCGCTGAACCTCGGCCTGTCCTGCGGCGATGACGCCGCGCGCGTATCGCGCAATCGGCAGGTATTTGCCGCGGCCGCCGGCATGCCCATGGCGCCGATCTTTCTGCAGCAGGTGCACGGCGCGCGGGTTGTCGACTGGTCGGATCAGGTTGTTCATCCTGCGGACCCGCCGGTGCCTGCCGATGCGCAGGTCACGACCCGTCCCGGGCAGCCCCTCGCGATCCTGATGGCGGATTGTCTTCCCGTGGTGCTGACCGACACGACCGGGTCCATCGTCGCGGCGGCTCACGCCGGATGGCGCGGTGTACGCGCCGGCGTGCTGGCGAATGTCGTGCGCCATGTCCGGTCACGGGTGGGCGCGAACAATGGCCTGCTGGCATGGATCGGACCCGGTATCGGCCCCTGCTGCTTTGCCGTGGGTGCGGAGGTGCGCGCGGCCTTCTGTACGCAGGATCCAGGGGCGGCGGCTGCATTTTGTGCGCCTCGCGCGGGAACCCATGCGGCGGCGCAGGGCGCCGCATGGGTGGCGGATCTGGCCGCGCTGGCCTCCCGGCAACTGCGCCGGCTCGACGTCCTCGTCACGATCGATGGCCGCTGCACAATGTGTGACCCGCAGGCGTTTTTCAGTTACCGGCGGGATGGCACCACCGGGCGCATGGCCGTGGCCATCTGGCGTAAATACGCATGAGCGCGGTTGCTGCTTGCGCTGCGCTTTGCCAGAATCTCGCGAACTACAACGTTGTGGCATCTTGGAATGCGCAGCGAATATGAACCAGCTATGAACCGAATTGGGGAGACAACGGTGCACCACTCCGTAAATACGTATGCGGCCATGGTCCTTGCCGCAGGCATGACCTTTCCGGCCAGTGCCCTGCAGTTCGAGATTGGCGATCTGTTCGGTTCGGTGATCAGCTTTGTCACCGTGGGCGCGGATTTCCGCATGGAGGACCGCGATACAGACCTGATCGCCAAGTCGAACCTGTTCCCCGGCCTGTGTACGCCCACCGACTGGACCACCAGCAACGGCTTCTCGGCTACGGAAGCGCCGACTTATCTCAGTGCCACGGGGGACCAGATCGGCAGCACCTGTAACGGCACCCAGGATCCGGACCTGAACCGGCGCTATGTTGAAGCGCCGGGCAGCTTCAATATCAACGGCGATAACGGCAACATGAATTTCGACCGTTACGACGTGGTGTCGGCGGCGGCCAAACTGAATACCAAACTGGACATGAGCTGGCGCGGTTTCAATCTGTTTGCCCGCGGCATCTGGTTCTTCAATGACACGCTCACCGACTTCGACGAGACCCGTTTCGATACCTCATTGCAGCCGCGCTCGCTGGCCTTGCCCAAGCGCACGGAAGAGCAGTTTGGTACGGATTTTCTGCTGCAGGATGCCTACATCTCGACCTTCATCCCGATCGGTGAACGTGAACTGGCCGTACGCATCGGTCGGCAGGGCCTGAACTGGGGCGAGTCGACGGCGTTGCCGCTGAACTCGATCAACACCATCAACCCGCCGGATCAGCGTCTGCAGCGCACGCCGGGTTTTGACCTTGGCGAGCTGTTTTTGCCGGTCGCCATGGCCACGGTCAGTACCAATCTGTCGCTGAACCTGTCCGTCGAGGCGTTCTATCAGTTTGAATGGCGCCCGGCCCAAATCGACGCGCCCGGCACCTTCTATTCCACCTCGGATATCTTCGGTGGTACTGACGAGGATGGTTACTACGCAATGCTGTCCTTCGGCAAGGCGCCGGAAGATCCGTTCGGTATTTACGCCTCGCAGGACAACAGCCCGGGCATCCCGCTGGACGGGCAGGGCGACCCGTTTGCGCTGGGGTCGGCATCGAGCCGGACGATCTACCGTCTCGAGGACAACACGCCGCGTGATACCGGTCAGTACGGCTTTGCGCTGCGTTACTTTGCGGAAAACTTCAACAACGGCACGGAGTTCGCGTTCTACTTTGCGAATTATCACAACCGCATTCCCTCGGCCAGCTTCATTGCGGCTCAGAAAAGCTGCGCCGGCGATGCGACCAACGTGCTGACACTGGCACTGAACTGTGGCATCGGCCAGGGTGACATCGGCACCCTGCGGCTCGCGGAAGAGCCCCTGCCGGTCGACACGGCCGGGGTGTTCGTTGATTACGCCGAAGACATTCAGATGTACGGCATCAGCTTCAACACCACGATTGGCGACTACGCGCTGTCCGGTGAGTACAGCTTCCGGCCCAACATGCCGATCCAGATTCATTCGGTGGATTTGACGTTCGCCGCGCTGCAGCCGGCGTTTCCGGCAAATAGTGTCAACTTGACAGATGTGAACCTGCTCACCGATCTCGGGGCATTGAATCCGGGCATTCTCGCCGGCCTGCAGGATGCCTTGACGCCGCTTCTCGAAGCCGCTGGCCGTGACCAGATCGTGTTGCCGGGCCGGCGGATTGCGGTTCCGGATTACGTCAACACGATTTATCGCAACAACCCCTACGATTCGTCGCAGGATGGCGGTTATCTGATCCGCGGTTACGAGCGCCTGCCGCTGGGGCAGCTCACGACGACCCTGTTGGCCACCCTCGGTGGTGACAACCTCCTGCGGGCGTCACAAATCCTGATGGTGGGCGAGTTCGGTCTGACCCATGTGCTCGATTTCCCGGATCTCGATCAGCTGCAGTTCCAGGGGGCGTTCACCGAAACCCATGCCTCATCCGGTGCCGATGGCACGACCAATGGGCTGGCTGATTCCGCCGCACTGACCGGGGCGACCAACACGGGCGGGAACGGCGACGAGGAATGCGAGCGCCGGGCGTTCGACTCCGACCGTTTCGGAACCTACGAAGCCGAGCCCTGCCGGCAGAATCCGACCGCGCAGGACCCGCGCAACTTTGGTGACGAAATTTCTTACGGGGTGCGCTTCCTGAGCCTCATCACCTACAACGATGCCTTGTTCGGGATGAACGTCTCACCGCTCATCGGACTCTTTTACGATATCGAGGGCATTGCGCCGGGTGTGGGCCAGAATTTTGTCGAAGGGAATTTCACCGGGATTTTCGGAGTGAACTTCGATTACCTGGCTCGCTACTCGGGCGGCATTCGCTACACGATGAACAAGGGCAAATACAACGAGCGCCGCGACCGTGATACGTTGGGCCTGTTTTTGCGCTACGAATTCTAACGCTCGCGGGCTGCCGGCCCGCAGCGCAGCAACCCAGTCCTCGGGGAGACAAGAAGAAATGAAACGCACGCTTATCGGCCTGCTGTCAGCCATGCTGCCGGTCACGGGCATGGCGGTAGGAATCAGCGACACCATATCGCCCCAGCCCGCCGAGTTGATGCCGCTGGCATCGCATTCCGTTCTACTGGATGTCACCGATACCGGCAAGCGGCTGGTGGCGGTGGGTGAACGGGGTCACGTCGTGGTGTCGCTGGATGGCGAGACCTGGATTCAGGCGCCGACGCCGGTGCGGGCCTATCTCACCGCGGTGGACTTCGCCGACGAGATGAACGGCATGGCCGTCGGTCACGATTCCACCATCCTGCGAACGCGCGATGGCGGGCGCAGCTGGGTGTTGCAGAACTTCGAGCCCGTCGAAGTGCCGGACATGGATTCCGACGAGCCCTTCCTTGATGTGCTGATGCTGAATTCGCGCGATGCCTTCGCCGTGGGCGCGTATAGCAAGTTCTATCGCACCCGTAACGGCGGCGAAACCTGGGAAGACTTCGACACGCCCATTCGCGAGGACGGCTGGCACTTCAACTCGATCATTCGCCTGAACAATGGTGATCTGTTCATCACCGGGGAGCAAGGCACCCTGGCGGTGTCCACGGATCAGGGGGAGACCTGGGAGGCGCTTGACTCGCCGTATTCCAGCACGATGTTCGGCGCGGCGCCGGTCGGCACCGAAGGCGTCCTGATCTGCGGGCTGCGCGGCAACGTGTTCTACAGCCCGAGCCCGGCCAGCGGCGAGTGGACGCAGCTTGATACCGGGCTGCGTGATTCGTTGATCAGTGCCGAGCAGCTGCCGAACGGTGAGGTGGTGATGGTCGGTATCAACGGCGTGGTGATGTTGACCGAAGGCGGCTTGCAACGCGTTCGCCAGCTGGATAACCCCGAGGGCATCACCCTGGCGGGCGTTCAGCCGGTCAAATCCGCAGTGGTCGTCGTCGGCAATGCCGGCACGCAGCTTCTCGCCAATCCTTGAGCAGGGCCCGACATGACTGAACAAAATCGCACGTGGACGGACCGCATTCTCGCGGTCGTCGAGCCCATCGTTTATGGCAACCGCATGGTGGCCCTGGCCATCTTGCTGATCCTGACGGTGTTTTTCGGCTGGCAGGCGTCACAGACCCGGGTGGACGCGGGCTTCGAGAAGTCAATCCCGCTCGAGCACCCGTACATGAAGACGCTGAAGAAATATCAGCAGGATTTCGGGGGCGGGAACACGGTTCTGGTGGCGCTGATCCAGGAAGACGGCGAGATCTACAACGAGAACTTCCTCGCCAAGCTCAAAGCGGTGACCGACGAGGTGTTCTTCCTGCCGGGTGTGGATCGCTCGCGGGTCAGCTCGCTGTTTACCCCGGATGTGCGCTTCACTGAAGTGGTCGAGGGGGGCTTTGCTGGCGGTAACGTGATTCCTGCCGAATATGCGCCCACCGAAGAGATGTTCGAGCTGGTCAAGGCTAATGTCGGCAAGGCGGGCATCATCGGGCGGTATGTGACCACCGATCAGAATGGCGCGATGGTCTTTGCGGAGCTGCTGGAAACGGACCCGGTCACCGGAGAGAAGCTGGATTACCGCGAGGTGGCCAAAAACCTCGAAAACATACGTCAGCAGTTCGAAGGCGAGGATGTCAAAGTGCACATCGTCGGCTTCGCGAAAGTGATTGGCGATGTGACGGATGCCGCGCTCGAAGTGGTGTTCTTCTTCCTGATTGCGCTGTTGATGACGGCAGCGTTGCTCTGGGTTTATACGGCGAGCTTCAAACTGTCGATGGTGGTGCTGGTGTGCTCCATTGTGGCGGTGATCTGGGAGTTTGGGCTGCTCACCGTCGCTGGTTTCGGTCTCGACCCGTTTGCGATTCTGATTCCGTTTCTGGTGTTGTCGGTATCCACCTCACACGGGGTGCAGTACGTCAACGCCTGGGTCGGTGAAGTGGACAATGGCGCCACGCCGCATGAAGCGTCGCTAGTGACCTTCCGCCGTCTGGCCATTCCTGGCACTACGGCGCTGATTACCGATACCGCTGGTTTCGCGACGATTTACCTGATCCCCATCGACATCATCCGTGAGATGGCGTTGAACGCGGCCTTCGGTATGTTGGCGATCATCATCACCAACAAGGTGCTGGCGCCGATCTGGCTGACCTACATCAAGATCGATAACCTCGAAGCGTTTCGCAAGAAGCAGCTCAAGCGCGAAGAGATGGGCGACGGTCTCTGGAAGATCATTGCCAAGATCACCCGGCCGGTACCGGCGACGGTGACGCTGCTCATCAGCGCGATCCTGCTCGGCTGGTCGCTCTACAAGTACAGCGACCTGCAGGTGGGGGATTCGCAGGAAGGGGTGCCTGAACTGCGTCCTGACTCACGTTATAACCAGGATTCGCGCGCTATCGTCAGCAACTTCGCGATCGGCGTGGACATCCTCAAGGTGATTGCCGAAGCGCCGCCGGAGTCCTGCATCCAATACCCGGTGATGGAGGAAATTGACCGCTTCGCCTGGCATATGGACAACACCCCTGGTGTGAGTTCGACCATCTCGTTGCCGCAGGTGGCGAAAACGGTCAATGGCCAGTTCAACGAGGGCACGCCGAATCTCTCGGTGCTGCCGCGTAACCGGTACGTCATGGTGCAGGCGATCACGCCGATTCCGACGTCATCCGGGCTGCTCAACCCGAACTGCTCGGCGATGGCGGTGTTCATCTTTACGGAAGACCATCGCGCCGAGACGATCAAGCGCATCGTTGCCGAGGTGAAACGCTTCAATGCGGAGGACGCCAGCAACGTGAATTTCGCTCTGGCCACCGGCAATGTCGGGGTCATGGCCGCGACCAACGAGGTGGTCAAGGAGAAAGAGATCCAGGTTGTGGGCTACGTCTACGTAGTCATCGTGATCTTCATGTTCCTCTCCTTCCGCAGCATGTGTGGTGTGCTGTGCGTGGTGTTGCCGCTATCACTGGTATCGGCCCTGGCTTATGCACTGATGGCGGTGATGGGCATCGGGCTCAAGGTGGCGACGTTGCCGGTGGTGGCCCTGGCGGTCGGGATCGGCGTGGACTACGGCATCTATATCTATTCCACGCTGGTGGACGGCCTCGGACGCGGGCGCACACTGGAAGAAGCCTTCTACGACACCTTGCACCGCACGGGTAAGGCGGTGATTTTCACCGGGATTGCTCTGGGGGGATCGGTATCCACCTGGTTGCTGTCGGATCTGCAGTTCCAGGCGGACATGGGCATCCTGCTGGTGTTCATGTTCACCGCGAACATGTTCGGCGCAATTCTGGTGATGCCGGCGCTGGCCCGTTTCCTGGTCAAGCATCGGCATTACGCGGACCGCGCCGTCAGCTGACGGCGCGGACGTCGCTCAGGGGCCGCGTAGGCAACCGCGCGGCGCCCTGGTGCGAGGTCGCGAAATAAGGGCGGTACTAGCGGGGGTGCTGATGGGGCGGGCAGGGCTGAAAATACAGCCGCCGCTCCGGCCACTGCAGGGCCGTCAAACCGCCGCCCCAGACGCATCCGGTGTCCAGGCCCCAGACCCGGTGCTCGGGCCAGTACACCTGCCCCAGCGTTGACCAGTGCCCGAACACAATGTTGATCTCGCGTGATCGACGACCTGGGTAGGCAAACCACGGCCAGGTCTGGTCCGGCAGGGCGTCGGCAGACGCCACCCGGGTCGTGAAATCCAGCCGTCCGTCGGCGGTCACCAGCCGCATGCGGGTCAGGGCGTTGATGCTGTAGCGCAAGCGGTCGATTCCCGTCAGCTCCGGTGACCAGCGATCCGGAAGATTGCCGTACATCTGCCGCAACAATTCGGCGCTGTCGGCCCGGCTGCGCAGGGCCGCTTCAATCCGGCGGGCTTCACGACGGGCATCGTCAAGATCCCATTCCGGCGGCAGGCCGGCATGCACCATCAGCACACCCGGCGCCTCGACCAGCAGGGGCTGCCCTTGCAACCAGTCAAGCAACTCGGGGCCATCCGCGGCGGCGAGCAGTTCGCGCGCCGTGCGCCCGCATTTCGCGACATGACCGCGCGCTTGCGCGAGTACCGCCAGATCATGATTGCCGAGCACGCAGCGCAAGGTTCCCGGGTAGCGACGTAGCCAGCGCAAGGTGGCCAGCGAGTCTGGCCCGCGATTGATCAGGTCCCCGCACAGCCACAGTTCATCGCCCTCGCGCAGTGGCAGCTGATCGACCAGTCCGCGGACATCGCCGTAGCAACCCTGCAGGTCGCCGATGATAAAGAGGCTCATGGAGTGACGATAACGTGCGGCGTAGGCCAATGCATCGTGGTTGGAACGGCCCGCACCGGCATGTGCCGGGGCCGCGCGGTAGCCAATTTCCTGGCGCTGGTCGGAGGGCAGGCCATGACGTATTCTTGACATCGCGGGCGGCACCCTGTGCAACCGCTGGTCTAATCCAGTGTTTTCGACCCAGGAGAAGGAACGATGACAACAAGACTGAATGCTGTGACAAGCCGAATCGCCAAGCGCCAACAGCGCGGTGCGACGGTGATTGAATACGCCCTGATCGCCGCGCTGATCGCGGTGGTGATTTTTGTCACCGTAGGCGAGTTGGGCACCGGCGTCGATGAAAAATTTGGTGAGGCGCGTGATGCGATCACCGGCGAAGGCGGCTGATCGTCGCGATACCTTCGTGCGTGCCTACTAACGCGATGCCGTCATTCGTGCCGCCGAGTTGCCGCCGTCAACGCGGCGCAACGGCGCTGGAATTTGCCCTGATTTTTCCATTGCTGTTCGCTTTGCTCTACGGCGTAGTGGCGTATTCCTATGTGTTCGTTTTGCAGGAATCGGTCACCTATGCCGCGCAGCAGGCTGCGGCCGTAGCCGTGAACGTCAGCCCGGTGGCCGCCGGCGGAAACTACGAAACTGAGGTGCAGACCCGCGTTCGCGCCGGGGCCGTGCAGTCGCTGAGCTGGCTTCCTACCGCGCAGCAGGCGCGCGTTCTGGGTGCCAGTGGCGAGGCCGTGAATGTGGCCTTTCCGGTAACAGCGGCAGGAAGCATGGTGGAGGTCACGATGAACTTTGACCTTAACGGCCTGTTTCCGGCGATGGATTTGCCTTTTGTCGGCAGCTTTCCACCGCTGCCGGATGTGCTGCGGGCCAGTGCCAGCGTGCTTGTAGGTGAGCCCTGATTATTGACGCGGGGTGGTCGATAGCCATCCTGTTTGTGGCAAGGTGCAAGTTAATGAGACAGTTGGCCCGATCCCATAGGACCCGCTCAGGCGGTTCAGTTGACCGAGCCCTTCACCGAATTGAGGCAATGCAGACGTGAGCGGTTCAAGCCTGAAAATCGCGGCCCTTGTGGCCGTGCTACTGGCAGTACTTCTGGGCGGGCTGGCCTGGCGGGCTACCATCAAAGCCACGGAAGAGGCCAAGCGCGAAGCGGTCGAGCAGGCCATGGCCCGGGTGCCCGAGCCCGAGTCCCGGGTGCTGGCCGTCATTGCCATGCAGCCACTGTCGGCCAATGAGCCGGTCCGCCCGGACCAGGTGGCCGTGAAGGCTGTTCCGGTGGCGCCGTCCAGTTACTACACCACGGTGGATGATGTTGTCGGTCGCGTGCCGCTGCTGGATGTGGACGCGGGGGCGCCGGTCACGCCGCGCTATTTCAAGGATTCCAACGTGCTCGCCCGGCTGATTCCGGAGAATCACCGCGCGGTGTCGCTGGAGGTGTCCGACGTGGTCGCGGTGGGCGGGTTCGTCCGCCCGGCGGATCGCGTTGACCTGCTGCTCTACGTTCGTGACCAAAATCAGCAGCAGCAGTCACGGGTTCTGCTGCGGGATGTGTTGGTACTGGCGTATGAAGAGCGGATCATCGAGCGGCCGCAAGGCGTTGAAGACGACAGCCGCCGCACCGCGCAGCGCGGGCGTATTCGTACGGCAGTCGTGGCCGTGCCCGAGAAAGAAGTCACCCGGGTGATGCTGGCCGCCAGCGTGGGTGATATCCGGCTGGCCTTGCAGCGCCAGGAGCCGGATCTGGCCCGCACCGAGTCCACGTTGCCTGAACCCTCGCCCACTCCCAGCGGGGAGGACCCGAGCATTCCGGTCACCCTGGAAGAACTGTCACGCATCATCCGCCCGACGCCGACCCCTGCACCGCGGCCGGTCAGGCAAACTTACAGCGTGGATGTATTTCGGGGTGGAGCGGTGTCTAAGGAGCGTGCGCAATGATCGCGCCAGTACGAATTCTCGGATTGGCCCTGGTGCTGCTGCTGTCCGGAGTGGCGGGCGCCCAGCTTGAAGCACCGCCAAGCGAGCCGGTACGTGGCGGCGTGTTGACGGTTGAGGAGGGCACCGACCGACTGCTCCCGCAGCGCAATGTGCAGCGTATCGCCGTGGGCAACCCCGAAATTGCGGATGTCTCGGTCATCAGCCGGCGCGAGCTGCTAATTACCGGCAAGAAACAGGGCGTCACGTCCCTGCTGCTGTGGTATGCCAACAGTGGTGAAACCGCGACGTACAAACTGGTGGTGACCAGCGTCACGGACCCGCTGGCGCCGTCGGAAAGTGACGAGAGTGTCGCGGCCGTGCGCATCACGCCGGAGCGCATGGATGGCCGGTTGAGCAATCTGCCTTCGCATTCGCGGGCACGCAAGCGGGCCGGCGACGAGGCGGTCGACACGAGCTATGTCGCTTTGCCCAGCCAGGTCATGACCGAAATTCGCATCGCGGAAGTCTCGCGCAGCAGCCTGAAACAGTACGGCTTTAACTTCCTGCTCAACCGGCTCGATGGCTCGGTGGCCATCGGCCGGCCCGGTACGCTGGGCGGGGCACAGCTGGGTGCGCCTCCCAACGGGGCCGAGCCCTTCACCGCACCGGTGGTGTTCGGCAGCGACTCCGGTTTTCTGCCGCTGCAGAATGCGTTCAACATTGTGCTCGGTAACGCCAGCCGCAATGTGCTGGGCTTTCTGTCCCTGCTCGAAAATCAGGGGCTCGTCCGGACTCTGGCCGAGCCGTCGCTGGTGGCCACCAGCGGGCAAACCGCCAGCTTCCTCGCCGGTGGCGAGTTCCCGGTACCGATCAGCCAGGGCGGTACCAGCGGGGCCATCACTATCGAGTACAAGGAATTCGGCGTACGCCTGTCGTTGACGCCCACCGTGCTGTCGGCTGATCGCATCAGCTTGCGCGTGGCGCCCGAAGTCAGCGAGCTGGATTTCTCCGCCGGTGTGAGCATTGGCGGCACCTCGGTGCCGGCGCTGGCCGTACGCCGTACCGATACCGTCATCGAGCTGGGTGACGGAGAGAGTTTTGTCATCAGTGGTCTGGTCAGTCGCAACATGATGGCCAATGTGGATAAGGTGCCGTTCATCGGCGATGTGCCAATCCTCGGTGCGTTTTTCCGCTCCAGTCGTTACGACCGCGAAGAACGGGAACTGGTGATGGTGGTGACACCGCATCTGGTGAGTGCGATACCCAAGGATGCCGAGCGACCGGCGCTGCCCGGCGATGACTACGAAAACTATCGACCGGGATTCGGCGAACTGCTGTTTCAGGAACGGGGCCGCTTTGACGCTGGCCTGAGCCGGTAGGGCGCGCCGCCATGTTGGCCATCGCGCTGATCGCCGTCGATCCGCTGTACTCGAGCTGGCTCGCCGATGTTCTCGGCGACGACTGCGAGCTGCACTGGTTGCGGCCGGATGATCCGGATGACCCAGTGCTGGCTCAGCTTGACCGTCTCGAGCCGCCGGATGTCGTGCTGATTGAGCCGGGTGCGCAGCTGGTACGCGATGTCACGGCCCATACCGGTGCGTTGACCGCTGCTGTGTCCATGGACAGCCTGGGTGATGCGGCCATCACGCTGGTCCGCGCGGGTGCCGCGGACATCTTCATCATGGGCCGCGATGATGGCGAAATTCGCAGCCGGCTGGATGCCCTTCTGCGCGCGCGGACGCGGTCGCCGCAGGGCAAGGAGCCGAACGCACCGATCCGCCGTCATGCCGATCTGACTGTGCTCCTGGGCCCGGGCGGCAACGGCGATCTCAGTTTCTGCGGGGTGCATCTGGCACTCGCGTTGCTTCAGCAGGTGCATGCGGGCGAGCGCGTGCTGCTGATTGATCTCGGGCTGCCCAGTGGGTCGGCCCTGGTGCACCTGGATCTGAACCAGAGCTATTCGATCCTCGATGCGGTTAATGACACCTATCGCTGCGATGCCAGCCTGATCGACAGCGCCTTTGCCCGTCACGGCAACGAGGG
>JBDNBC010000018.1:0-5505 GCA_039768115.1 Oceanococcaceae bacterium | reverse complement strand
GCGGTGCCAGCCGACTTGCGCGCGGCAGATGAGGGGGCTTTCGTCACCACTGCCGGGCTGGCGGCCGGGGTGCCATTTTCGCCACGCTCGTAGGCCATCAGTTCGCGGGCCATGTTCAGTGCCGTCATGATCGCGATGCGCTCCAGGCCCAGCCCGGCTGCGCGTTTGCGGATGGATATCATCCGGTCATCCAGATAGCGGGCGGCGGCATATAGCGCATCGCGCTCATCAGGCGGGCATGCGACTTGATAGTCGCGCCCAAGCACCTTAACTGTGATTGATCGTGCATCACTCATGCTTCGGTCTCCGCTTCCAGCACGCGCACTTTCTCAAGCAGGGCCTCAAGGCGCGTGCGCAGCGCCGCGTTGCGCTCCAGCAGGGTCTGCTGCTGATCCCGCAACTGCCGGTTTTCGCGTTTCAGTTGCGAAAAGCCTTCGCACAGGGCGACGACGGCTTCTTCGAGGTCATCCATGGATGATGCGGACATGCAGAAAACCCACCATTCAAACTTCGGAGCCGAGTATAGCGAGGCACGGTGGGCAACCGGTAACCGCTCGAGCGGTATGAAGCGCCGCGACGGAAGTCGTCGCGGCGCCCGGACCCGCCGCTTAGCGAATCAGCAAAAACAGCGCTCCCTGACCGCGGCGGACCCGCAGCAGCAAATTGCTGTCCTCGTCTTCGTTGCTGAGGTGGTTGCGCAGGTCGGTGAGATTGCGCACTTCCTTGCGGTTAATGGCATCGACAATATCGCCTTGACGCAAGCCGGCACGGGCGGCGGGACTGTCGGCAGCGATGGCACTGACCACCACGCCCTTGCCAGCATCATCGTCCGTGGCATCGGCGAAGGTCACATCCGCCAGTTTGGGATGCAGGTCGCTGGAGGACGCCTGCAACTGCTCACTGGAACCGAGGACGACGGAGGTGGTGCGCGTCTTGCCATTGCGCAGATAGGTGATCTTGACCTTGTCGCCTTCGCGGTTCAGGCCGATGGCGTTGCGCAAAGCATCAAAATCGCGGATTTCCTGATCGTTGACGCGCGTGATGACGTCCCCGGCCTCAAGCCCGCCAGCATCCGCCGCACTGTCGTCCATCACTTCGGCGACTACCGCGCCCCGGCCTTTCTCCAGGCCAAAGGCCTCAGCCAGTTCCGGGGTCAGGTCCTGACCAATCACCCCGAGCATCCCGCGCTTGACGCTGCCGTGCTCGAGAATCTGCTCCATCACTGACATCGCCAGCTGGGTGGGAATGGCGAAGCCGATGCCCACGCTGCCGCCGGTAGTCGAGATGATCGCGGTATTAATGCCCACAAGCTTGCCATCCAGCCCGACCAGCGCGCCGCCGGAATTGCCACGGTTGATTGACGCGTCAGTCTGAATGAAGTTTTCGTAGCGGTTTCCCAGCCCGGAACGGCCCAGCGCGCTGACAATGCCCGAGGTCACGGTCTGGCGCAGCCCGAAGGGATTGCCGATGGCAACAACGAAGTCACCCACTTCCAGCGACTGCGAATTCCCGATCTCGACATCCACAAGATTCTCGGCATCGATTTTCAGCACCGCGATGTCACTGTCGGGATCGGTCCCCACGAGCTCGGCCTTGAATTCACGATCATCGGCGAGGCGCACGCGGATTTCGTCCGCGTTATCCACCACGTGAGCGTTGGTCAGCACTGTGCCTGCCTGCGCATCGACAATGACGCCTGAGCCCAGGCCGCGGACTTCGCGCTCCGGCATCCGGTCACCGAAGAAAAAGCGGAAGTTCGGGTCGTTGAGCATCGGATGCTGCGCTTGCTGCGTGCCCCGGGTGTACACATTGACGACGGCCGGTGTCACGCTTTTCAGCATGGGGGCAAGGCTGGGCGTGCCGTCAGCCTTGGTTGGCAGGGGAATGCCGGCATGGCCGGTCGACAGCGCCAGCGGCAAGGCCAGCAAGGCCACGATACGCAGGGATCGAAAAGCAGTTCGCATGAATTATCCGGGTCAGTGAATCAGGAATGCGCCCTAGGACTGTGCCTGTCCAGGCAAGTTCAGCCGCGGACGGAGGACGATGGGGACGCGTCGCGCAGCCGGGGGTTCAGTGTGAACACGCCCTGAATCTGGGCACTGGCGAGAACGTGGCCGTCGATGGCCGTGCGAAACGCACCCAGCCCGAAGCCAGGCGGCAGTTCCAGTCGCGGCTGGTCGAGGGCGTAGATGCGGAAGGTGTAATGATGAATGCGCGCGTCATTCCACGGCGGGCAGGGGCCGTCGTAGCCATGGTAGGTTCCGCGCATGTCCGGGTCGCTGGCAAACCATCCGGTGTAGTCGTTCTGGCCCTGCATGCAGCCCGCGACGGGGCAGGATGGCGTTGATTTGCCACGAGCAACCACGCCGGCACTCCAGGCGCCCTCCTCGATGTGGCGCAGGTCGGCAGGCAGATCGGCGACCAGCCAGTGCACGAATTCGCAGCGGGCGAGCATGTCCGAGACCTCGCGGCCTGGCTGGTTGACGTCATCGCCGTGGATCGGCGCATCGTTATCGATGCAGCTCAGCGCAAAGCTTTGCGTTTCCGCGGGCACATCCTCCCAGGTCAGCGCCGGATTGCGATTGGCCGCTAAGGTGACCCCGCCGGCGGGGTCCGGCTGCGCTACGGCCAGCGTATCCGGCAGCAGCTGGCCGGGCTCAAAGCTCGGACTGAAAACGTGCATGCGGGGTGTCTCCTCGGGCTTGAATGCGCGGGCTGCCGATATCGGAAGTCGCCAGCGCCGGCCGCCAGCGCACCACGGCCCGCACCAGGGCGCGCATCGATTCACTCAGACGTTCGCTCAGGGGCCGGCGCTGCTTGTAGCTGACGCTGTAGATGTCGTGGCTGCGCAAGTTCGTGAGCAGGTAGTCGTCCGAGGTGGAAATCTCGTCAATCAACTTCAGTTCCAGCGCACGGCGCCCGTACCAGTGTTCGCCGGTAGCGACACGGGCGAGATCGAGACCCGACCGGTGCTCGGCCAGGTACTCCTTGAACAAGGCGTGGGTGTCTTCAAGCTCCTCGACAAATTTCGCGCGGCCCTCATCGGTGTTTTCGCCCAGCATCGTGAGCGTGCGCTTGTATTGCCCGGCCGTGTGCAGTTCGATGTCGACATCGTTTTTCTTCAGCAATCGGTGCACGTTGGGCAACTGCGCGACCACACCAATGCTGCCAATGATGGCGAAGGGGGCGGCAATGATGCGGTCGGCGACACCGGCCATCAGGTAGCCGCCCGAGGCCGCAACCTTGTCCACCGCGACCGTCAGATGCAGCTTGCGCGCGCGCAGCCGTTGCAGCTGCGAGGCCGCCAGTCCGTAACTGTGGACATAGCCCCCGGAGGATTCCAGGCGCAACAGCACGGCGTCATCGTCCTCGGCGATCTGCAGGATGGCGGTGATTTCCTCGCGCAGGCTGCCGGTGGCGGTGGCCGCGATGTCGCCGTCGAAATCGAGCACGAACAGATGTGGTTTGCGTTGCGTTTTGCCTTTGCGCGCGGCCTTGTCCTCCTCCTTCTGCTCTTTTTTCTTGGCCTTGATGTATTCCTTCCAGGCGGCGTCGTTGAGCACCTCGCCGCGCACAATGTCGGCCATGCGCTCGAGGCGCTGGTTGATGTTGCGGACGTCGAGCTGTTCGGCCATGTGTTCGCGCGCCTGGCGCACCATTTGCCCGACGCTGGCCACGATGAAGATCAGGGCGACGACCAGCGTTGCCGCCTTGGCCAGAAAGAGTCCGTACTGAAACAGGTAATCCACAGATGTCCTTGATGAAGCGGCCCGTCGGGCGCGAAAAGGGCGGGGAGCTTAGCCGGCCCGGGCAGAGCCGGCCAGTGGCGTCGTCACCAGGTCGGCGAAGAGCTGTGTCAATTGCGGGTCGGCGTTCAGCGCGGGGATGTAGCGCAGGGTCTCGCCGCCGGCCTCTTCGAAGGTTTCCCGCGCGCCGATGGCGATTTCCTCGAGCGTCTCCAGGCAGTCGGCGAGAAAGCCGGGGCAGATGACGTCGACCGATCGGATACCCTGCTGGGCGAGCTCTTCCAGGGTGGGCTCGGTGTATGGCTGCAACCACTGCTGTGGGCCGAACCGGCTCTGGTAGGTCAGCACCCAGTCGGCATCGGCCAGACCGAGCTCGGTAATCAGGGCCTGCGCGGTCTGCTCGCACTGCCGTTGATAGGGGTCGCCGCGCTTGACGTTGCGCTGTGGCAGGCCGTGAAAGCTCAGTACGAGTTTTTGCGCACGGCCGTGTTCGTCCCAGTGCGCGCGGACCTGCCGCGCCAGGGCCGTGATGTAGAGCGGGTGCGTGGGGTAACTGGCGACAAACTGCAGGTCGGGGATGTCGCGGCGCTTGCGCAGCAGGCGCGCAATCTTGTCGAAGATCGTGGCCGTGGTTGTGGCCGAATTCTGCGGGTACATCGGCAGCACAACGATGCGCTCGATGCCCTGCTCGCGGAAGCGGTCAAGGCCACTTTGCAGTGATGGCTGGCCATAGCGAAAGGCCGCGATGCAGGGCAGACCTGTCAATTCGCCGAGAGCCTGGGCCTGATCTTCGGTGTGAAAGCGCAGCGGTGAGCCGCGGTCGGTCCAGATCTTGGCGTAGTTGCGCGCCACGCGCGGGCTGCGCCGCGGCAGGATCACCAGATACAGCAGCAGCAACCATACCGGCGGCGGAATCTCTACCACGCGCGTATCGGCGAGAAACTCACCGAGGTAGCGGCGCACAGCCTTGGCGGTGGGCGCGTCCGGTGTGCCCAGGTTGACCAGCAGAATGCCGGTGGCGGGGGAGGGTGACATCAGCGGGTTAGACCTCAGTGAGCGAGCCGTTATCGAGGCGCCGGAAATAGCTCTTCCAGGCGGCCATGCCGCGGCTTCCCATCAGCCACAGCAACGGCAGATTGACCATCAACATGAAGCCAAGTGCCACGGTGCTGATCGTATCGATGTCGGTGATGTTTTTTACGAAGCCAAGGCAGGGAAGAACGATCAGCGCGCACCACAGCGTGCGATACACGGTGATGCCGCGGCCGCCGGTGAGATACACCCAACCCTGCTCGCCATAGTAGCTCCAGGTAATGATGGTCGAGACCGCGAACAGCAGGATGGCGAGGCTGACCATCCAGCGCCCCAGGCCGGGTACGGCGGTGTCGAAGGCATGGGCGGTCAGCGCCGCACCGGGATAATCACGGTAGACACCGGTGCCCATGCGGACGACCGATTCCCCGGCGTTTAGCGACAACGGCGTCCAGCGAATGGTGGCCATCTGTGCGGTAACCCCGGTGACGTCGCCATGAATCCGCGTGGGGGTTGTGTCGCCCTGCGCGCTGGCTTTTTCGACATGCACGAACACCCGCTGGCCGGGCGCTAGGGAGCCCGCGGCAACAGTAGTGCGATCCAGAATGCCCTCGGCGGTCAGCGCTGGTGGGGCGGGCCACTGGGTATCGGCCGAACGATTCCATGCGCCAGTGGAGAGGATGACCAGTGCGGTGATGGTGCACACCACCAGGGTGTCGACGAAGGG
>JBDNBC010000017.1:0-6740 GCA_039768115.1 Oceanococcaceae bacterium | reverse complement strand
CTTCGCGCAACTCCGGAAAACCCCGCCGCGCGATAAACAGGCTGTCGGAGTCGACTACCGCCGCCTCGATTTCGCGCGATGCCACCTGCTCGAGCAACTGCTCATGGTTGTCATCCACCAATTCCGCCAGGAGCTCTGGTGCGGCCTCGGCCAGCGCATGAACCAGCGCAGGCTGCGCATACAACAGGCGACGATTCCGTAAGTTGCTGAGCGTCGGCGGTCGCGGACGCAAGTCCTGATGAACGACCACCTGATACTGGGCCTGACGGTAGGGCTGCGACACCAGCAGCGCCGGCGAATCCGCAGCCGGCACCACGTCAGCAGGAGTCCACGCGGCAGCGAGCAGGTGAGCATTGCCCAGACGCACCGCGTCGATGGCGTCATCCAGCGACGCATAGATTTTCCAGTGCACCTCACGCTCTTGCGACTGCGCAAAGCCGGTGACCAGATCATGCTCAAACCCGGCGTAACCGTCAGCCGTGTTGTAGATCGTCAGCGGGCCATTCAGCGTGGCAACCCGTAGGGCACCCAGGGCATCGATCTGTGCCATCAGATCGCGCGGCGGGGGATCGCTGCTGAGCATGGCCCAGCAAACCGCTCCCAGCAACGCGCGCGGAATCGTCCCGGCTCGCGAAATCATGTCACCTCTTTTCGCCACACACTACAGACCCGATGTACACTACGCGGCTTGCTTTAGCGGCAAACCGGACATCATCGACCAGAGTCTCGCACTCCCGATGTCCGGCCGGGCACGCCTTGATCGTGCCGTTGAAACGTCCGCGGAGAGGTGCCGGAGTGGTCGAACGGGCTTGACTCGAAATCAAGTGTACGGCTTGCCGTACCGTGGGTTCGAATCCCACCCTCTCCGCCATTTTTTTCCCGCAGGGCGATGAAATAGCGGATCAGCTCAATCCGTGTCCGGAATCGGCTCTTTATCGACAATCTTCTCCACCGCTCGCTCCGCGGCGTCGTAGAAGGGTCGCAGTACGACATCGGCCCCGGCCTCGAGCAGGACTTCGGTGTCACGATCTCCCAGTGACGCGATCGCGAAGCGCCCGCGGAACCCGGCGCTGCGCGCCAGCTGAATCAATGTAATCCGGGGGTCTTCGTGGGCCAGCCCGGTGTGGTACACCGGTACGGTACCGACGATCCAGGCCGCATGCGCCAGTGGTAATTCGGTCAGAAACTCCGGGTCGCTGGCGTCCCCAAATTCCACATGGCCGCCTTGGTCGCGCCAGCGGCGGACCGAGTCCGGGTTGTAATCAATGCCCAGTACACGCGCGCCCCGTTTTTCCAGGCCCCGTGCGATCGCACTGCCAAAGCGACCGAGGCCGAACACCATCACGCTGTAATGCGCCGCCTCCATCGCCGCCGCGTCGTGCGGCTCCCGTGGCGTCCCGCGCCGTTCAAACATGCCCAGCAACGGCTCCAGCACGGCAAACAGCTGATGGGAATACGTGATCATGTAGGTCGACGCGGCAATGGTCACCAGCCCCACCAGCGTCACCAGGCCCAGCGCCTCGTTGGTGACATGCCCCAGCGATACGCCCATGGCCATGAAAATGAGCGAAAACTCGCTGATCTGAGCCACCGTCAACCCGGCCAGAAACCCGGTGCGCTTGCGATACCCGAGCAGCCCCATGATGAGCAGCACGATCAGCGGGTTGCCGACCAGTACAAATATCGAAAACACGGTGGCCGGCCCGATCTGCGCGCCCAGCAACGACAAATCCAGGGTGGCCCCGAGCGCCACGAAAAAGAACAGCAGCAGAAAGTCCCGCAGCGAGGCCAGCCGGGCCGCAATGGTTTCCCGGTAGGGGCTGGATGCCAGCGCCACACCGGCCAGCAAGCCACCCACTTCCTTGCCCAGGCCGACGGCATCCCCGCATGCGGCAAACAGGGCGGCCAGAGCCACCGCAAACACAACCAGCAACTCGGGCGCGCGCGCCAGCCGTTCCGTCAGTGGATTGGCGATGAAACGCACGAACACCACTACCACCAGAACCAGGGCCAGGCCCGACAGCAGAACCTGCATCAGACTTGTACCGGCTTCGCCCTCCACCGAACCCACGCCGATAGCAGACAGCACGATCATGGCCAGCACGACCACGAGGTCCTGCACAATGAGGAACCCGAGGGCGATCTGCCCGTGCAGCGAATCGATTTCGCGCTTGTCGGAGAGCAGCTTGACGACAATGATCGTCGACGAGAAGGTCAGCGCCACAGCGACATAAAGGCTGGTGACATGCCCCAGCCCGAGCGCCAGCCCGATCAGATAGCCGAAGACCGATGTGAAGAGCACCTGACCCAGCCCTGTGAGCAGGGCCACTGCCCCCAGGGATCGCACCAGCTTGAGATCGAGCTTGATACCCACCAAAAACAGCAGAACTGCGATGCCCAGTTCGGCCAGCAGGTGAATCTGTTCATCGGAGTGCACCAGGTCCAGCATCGAGGGCCCGGCCAGTAACCCGACGGCAATGAAGCTGACGATGAGCGGTTGCCGCAGCAGTATTCCAATGAAGCCCACCACGGCAGCCAGCACCAGCAGCACGGCCATCTCGGCAAAAGGGGATTGGGTCAACAACTCCATGGGGATGATCATACTTGCGCTGCCGCAGCTCTCCCAGTGCCGTCAGCGCCCTTTCCCGAGCTCGGCCCCGCGCGCCGCGGCCCGCACCGGAACCATCCACGGACCAGTTGCGGTAGCGTATGCCTATCCATTGTTATTCCAATGATGCTGATGAAGACGCTGCTGGTTGCTACCGATTTCTCCGAGCGCTCTGATCGGGCGCTTCGCCGCGCCAGTTTGCTGGCTCGCGCTTCCGGTGCTGCGCTGACGCTGGTGCATGTGCTCGACGAGGACCAGCCTTCGTTCTACCTGGAACGTATGGAAAGCGAGGCGTCGGCCCTTCTCGAGCGAACCGCGGCGTCACTGGGCGAATCTGATGGGCTGACCTGCGACGCGCAGGTGATCGTTGCCGATCCCATCGTCGGCATCCGCACCCTGGTGGAAGACCGGCAGCCCGATATGCTGATCATCGGCCCGCACCGCCGGCAAACGCTGCGAGACCTGTTCGTCGGCACAACAGCCGAACGCATCATCCGCTGCGTGCCTTGTCCGGTGCTGATGGCTAACGGGTCACCGAGCGGCCCTTATCGTCATGTCCTGGTCAGCGCCGATCTTTCACCCGGGTCAAATGATGCGCTGCGACAGTTCGGCGCGCTGGGCCTGCGCGGCAGTGAGCTCACCTCGATTCGGCACGTGCTGAGCTTGCCCGAGCTGCGCCTGAGCATGGCACCGGCCCCCAGCGCCGCCGCGCAGCAGGCGCAGATTGATGCCGCCAAAGCCACGGCTGAAGTCGCGCTCGCGACGCTACTGCGCGACACGGACATGGCTGATCTTGCCGTGCAGGTCATCGAGGACGGCGCGGTGCCGGCCAATGCCCTGCAACGCCTGGCGGCCAGCGAAGCGGCGGACCTGCTGGTCATGGCAACCCACGGACGCAAAGGCGAATCACGCTACCGCCTGGGAAGCGTGACCGAGAACGTTCTGCGCCATTCCACAATCGACGTGCTCGTCATCCCGCCGCGGGTCGCCTGACCGTCGCGCAAAGATGCTAGGCCGGCGCCGAGGGCTCCCGTAGCATGCCGTCGACCATATCCGCCAGGCCCGCCGCCAGATCGTCGAAGGCGATGCGTGGTGCGGCCTCGCTGAGATGCTGGCGGATCACTGCCAGCCCGCCGTGAATCGCGATGTAGCTGATCACCGGTATGCGCGGCACACGCACCAGCTCCGGGTGGTGTAGCGCGTACTGCACGGCGAACTGGCTCAGGCTGGATGACAACGTGGGAAAGACCGCGTCGAGCTCCCGCGGATGCAAATGCGCGACAAACGCGGCATAGCGGCCATCGTTGGCGCGCAGAAATTCGTGAAAAGACTGCAGCAGTTCGCGGATGATCAACCGCGGCGGCAAGTGCAGTCGCGCATCTTCCTGGCTGCGAATAGCTTTGAGCAAATCGGCCAGCATTTGCTCGCGCATGGCGTCACGAATGGCCTGCTTATCCGCGAAGTATTCGTAAACAGACCCGATACCTACCCCGGCACGCTCGGCGATCCGACGCGTCGAGAAGCCCTCGTTACCCTCGGTTGCTATGACCTGAAATCCTGCGGTGACAATGGCTTCGACGGTTTTCTGTGCCCTTTTCTGACGCGGACGGCGGGTGGATGACATTTCCGAGTTGTTTCCGATCAATATTTCGGATTAATCTGACATCAATCGCTGTTACATTCAACTCGGACAGACTCATGGCTCGTCAACTTTCGCAATCTTCAATGTGCCTCCGTGCCGTCGTCACCGGAGCGGGTAGCGGCATCGGCCGTGCCTTTGCGCTCGAGATCGGCCGTCGGGGCGGGCGCGTCGTCTGTGCCGACATAGAACAGGATCGTGCTGAGGAAACCGTGGCGCTACTGCGCCAGGCCGGCGCAGACGGCTGTGCCATAGCCGCTGACGTGGCCTCGATGGCCTCAATGCAGTCCCTCGCGGACGCCGCGGCGGCGTATTTCGGCGAGGCGCCGACGCTCGTCGTAAACAACGCCGGCGTGGGCGCGGGCGGCACACGTATCGGTGATACGCCTCTGGAAGACTGGCAGTGGGTGCTTGGCGTCAACTTGTGGGGCGTGATTCATGGCTGCCATGTGTTCATGCCGATGTTGCGTGAAGCCGGGTTTGGCGGCGTGATCAACATCTGCTCCACGGCAAGCTTTGCTGCAGCCCCCACAATGGGCGCCTACAACGCCAGCAAGGCCGGCGCGCTGGCGGTCACCGAAACACTGGCCGCCGAATGCGCCGGCAGCGCCATCAAGGTCACGGCGGTCTGCCCTACCTTTGTACGCACGAATATCATCCGCGACGGGCGCATCGAGGCGGGCGCCAGCGCGCTGGCCGGCCAGCTGATGGAAAAGTGGGCTTTCACGCCAGAGAAGGTCGTCGCGCAAAGCCTCCGCGCGCTGGAGCGTGGCCAGCTCTACGTGGTGCCGCAAATGGACGCCAAAGTCATCTGGCGGGCCAAACGCCTGCTGCCGTCCCTGTACACCCGCGGCGCCGGTCAGCTCAATCGCCTGCTTGGACGCGGTGGCAGGCCTCCGACTCCGGCTGAGGTCACGGTATCTGCACAAGCGTCTGCCGCTGCACCCGCAGCGTCAATCCCCCCCGCCGAGACGCCAGAAACACCGCGTCTTTCGGCCTGATCCGCTCATCCTTTCCCCCAAGGAGTTCCCCATGACGATTCCCACCGCCAGCAGCACGAAGATCGACCTCGACCGCATGCTTGAGAAGGTCAAGGCCACCCAGTGGTCGCTGGCCGATATCGACTGGGACGCCCCCGGTGCCGATTTGATTACCGACGAGCAGCGGCCCAAGCTGACCGCCTTCATGGCCGACCTGATGTGGATCGAGCACGTTGGTGCTCGGGGTTTTGCCGCCATGGCCAAGGGCGCGCCGACCGAGACCCTGCGCGAAATGTATCGCTACTTCCACGCCGAAGAGCAGCGACACGCAAACGCCGAAATGGCGCTGATGAAGCGCTGGGGCATGCTCGATAGCGACACCCTTCCCGAGCCCAATATCAACATCCGGCTGGTCATTGAATGGCTGGACCGCTATGCCGACGACATGCCGTATCACATCCTCAGCACAGTGATTCCGATGCTGGAGGTTGCGCTGGATGGGGCCCTGTGCAAATTCCTGCTGGACACCGTCGACGACCCGGTCTGCCACGAGGCGTTCAAGTTGATCAACGGCGATGAAGCCCGCCATCTGGGCGTGGGCTTCACCGTGATGGAAATGCAGGGCCGCGACGCCAGCTTCCTGAAGATGATCGAAATGATCGGCCCGATGGTCGATCCGCGGCTAATGCTGGGTTTTGCAGTTTACCTGCCGCTGCTGAACAAGATGCGCGATAACGTCGTCGGGATGGGGCTGCCCGAGAAAAAACTCTTCGACGCCATCAACCGCTTCGAAAAAGTCGGCCAGCGCAGTCCGGCCATTCGCCGCAACCCCTGGTATCAGGTTATCTCCCGCCACGGACGGGTCGTCACCAACCGCGCCTATACGGCCTATCACACGCCGGTCGACGCGCTGGTCTGGCTCACGGGCAAGATCCCGGCGAAGCTGCTGCCCCGGGTGCCGTCCTGGGTGCATGAGCTGCGCTGGCAGCCCACGGCATGAGTGCGACCATGGTCTCGATGAACCACACGCTGTCCACCAGACCCGCCACCACCCCGCCCGGCGCCGCGCTCGCGGGCGCGAGCGACTTCACGGGCCAACTGCTGCATGCGGCCGACATCACTGATGAACACGTTCTCGGCCAGCGGGTCGGCCTGATCGGCACGGGTGCCCGGGCGATACTGCTGTTGCCGCGACTGGTGGCCGAAGCACAGAAGGTGACGGTTTTTCAGCGCACCCCGCGCTGGATCCTGCCGAGCTGGCCCTTCGGGCGCGTGAATCCGCTGTCCCCCGCCCCCGAGGCCTATACCGGCAAACCGCTGCTGCGCGCCTGGGCGCAGCAGCGGGCGCGAATGCACCTGAAGCGCTCCATATCCGAGCGCTGGCTGCGTCGGCAACTGACGCCGCAGGAGCCGTTCAGTGCACGGCCGGCATTGATCTCTGCCGAGTGGTACGCGCTGCTGCAACAGCCGTCCGTAAAGCTCATCACCTGGCCGATTATCCGCTTGTGTCCCG
>JBDNBC010000016.1:0-9995 GCA_039768115.1 Oceanococcaceae bacterium | reverse complement strand
CCACCACGCTGGGCAAGGAGCTGGCGGTATTCGTCCAGCGCCTGCGTCGGCAGCGCCGGCAGTTAGCCGAGGTGGAGATTCTCGGCAAGATCAATGGCGCGACCGGTAATTACAACGCGCATCTGGCCAGCTATCCGGAAGTGGACTGGGAGGGGCTGGCACAGCGGATGATCGCGGGTCTGGGTCTGCAGCCCAGCCCGGCCACCACGCAAATCGAGCCGCATGACTACATGGCCGAATATTTCGCCGTGCTGGTGCGGATCAATACGATTCTGATCGATCTTTCACGCGACGTCTGGGGGTATATCGCCCTGGGCTTTTTCACCCAAAAAACCGTCGAGGGTGAAGTGGGCTCGAGCACGATGCCGCACAAGGTCAATCCCATTGATTTCGAAAACGCCGAGGGCAATCTGGGGCTGGCCAACGCCCTGCTGAGTCATCTCGGTGAAAAACTGCCGATTTCGCGCTGGCAGCGGGACCTCACCGACAGTACGGTTCAGCGCAACCTGGGCGTAGGCATCGCCCACATGATCATTGCCTTCGCCGCGCTCGAAAAAGGCCTCGGCAAGCTCGAGCCCAATGCCCGCACTCTGGAAGCGGACCTGGATGCCAATTGGGAGGTGCTGGGTGAGGCGATCCAGACGGTGATGCGCCGCTACGGCATCGCTGAGCCCTACGAGAAACTTAAGGCCCTCACCCGCGGCAAACGCGTGGATGCGGCGGGCATGGCGGCATTCATCGATACGCTGGAACTGCCGGACGTCGTGCGCAGTGAACTCAAACAGCTCACGCCGGCCCGCTACGTGGGCAATGCCGTGGATCAGGCCCGGCGCGCCTGATGAATGTCAGCGAAGCCATCCGCAGCCGCCGCTCGGTCAAGTATTTCGATCCGGGATACCGGCTCAGCGACACCGAGGAGCAGGCGCTGGCCGATGCGCTGTGCCTGTCGCCCACAGCGTTCAACATCCAGAATGGCCGCTACATTCGCGTGCGTGACCTCCAGGTCAAGCAGGCCATTCGCCAGGCCGCCTGGGATCAGCCGCAGGTCTCGGAGTGCTCGCTGCTGCTAGTGCTCTGCTACGACCTCAAGGCCTGGGATCGGACCCCGGAGCGCTACTGGCGCAATGCACCGGCCGAGGTCGCCGCACAGATGGTCACCGAAATTCGCGATTTCTACCGGGATGACGTCGAACTGCAGCGCGATGAGGGGATGCGCAGCTGCGGTATTGCGGCCGGCGCGGTGATGCTGCAGGCCCGAGAGCTGGGCCTGGACACCTGCGCCATGGACGGCTTCGATTTCAAACGCGTCGGGCACCTTATCCACCTGCCCCGGGACCACGAGATCTGCCTGATGATTGCCATCGGCAAGGCCGTCCAACCGCCGCACCCCCGCCCCGGCCTGCTTGATGCCCGCGACTGTCTGTTTGAGGACGGGTTTCCCGCGAGCTAGCCCGCGTTGCTCTCGGCCGTGACCAGGTAGCGCTGCAGAATCGACGGCACTGGCGCGGGTTTTTGCGCGCGATAGTCAAACCAGACCAGTACCGAGCGAACATCTGCCACGGCCGTGTCTTCGCCACGCAGAAACATCGGCGAATGGATTTCCAGTGAGCTGCTGCCGATGCGCACGATCTGGACGCCGATGTCCAGCGCCGCCGGAAAGCGCACCTGCCGATGAAAGCTGCAGCCAATGTCGGCCAGGATCGGGCCGTCGCCATCGAAGTTGTTGATCGTCGGGCCAAACACCTCGGCGAAGAACGCGATGCGTGCGCTTTCCGAATAGGTGAAATACGTGGCGTTGTTGATATGCCCAAGCATGTCGGCATCGCCCCAGCGCACATCCAGTGGCAGGGTCCAGAGGGAGTCGCGGCGTTGCGAGGGAGTGGGTCGTGCCATTAGCGATCGTCGTGTGGTGAAGGAAAGGAAGGCGCCGTTCGGTTGAGTTTCTCAAGCCGCTGCGCCGCGTGGCTGGCAATGCGCAACTGTTCGTCTAGATTTGCGGACGACCAGTCACCGATCTCGGCGCTGGTGCGGCCACAGCCAATACACACGGCATCGGCATTAAGCACGCACACCTGGTTGCAGGGCGAGGGAAGCCCCTGCTGCAGGGAACTCATGCGTTGAGACCCAGCACTTCCGGCATGTCATGCAGACCCTGCGGACACGCATGGACCCAGCGTGCGGCGCGCAACGCGCCACTGGCGAAATTGGCACGCGAGGTGGCGCGATGACGGATTTCCACCTGCTCGCCCTCGCCAGCAAAGAGCACCGTGTGGTCGCCAACAATGTCACCACCACGCACGGTCGCGAAGCCGATGGCCCGCGCCGGTCGCACGCCGGTTTGCCCGACCCGCGAATAAACGGCGTCACCCTCCAGGCTGCGGCCGGTGGCCTCGGCAGCAGCCCGACCCAGACGCAAAGCGGTGCCGGAAGGGGCATCGACTTTGTCACGGTGGTGGGCCTCAACGATTTCGATATCGGCATCGGCGTCGAGAACCCGCGCGGCCAGTTCGGTCAGACGAATGGCGAGGTTGACGCCGACGCTGAAATTGGCGGCCTGGACTACCGCCTGGCCCTGGGCGTACTCGCGCAGGCGGGCCTGCTGGCTGGGGTCTAGCCCCGTGGTACCGGTGACCAGCTTGCGCGGCGCCTTCTGCAAGGTGTCGAGCAGGCGCATCGTGCCGTTCGGCCGTGTGAACTCAATGATTACATCCGCGGCGGCAAAAGCCTCTTCCAGGTGCTCGGTGATGATAATCCCGTTAGCGCCGACCCCGGCCAAGGTGCCGCTGTCTTGTCCCAGCATGGTGGACTTCGGGGATTCGGTCGCGCCGACCAGCTCCAGGTCGTCGACATGCCCGAGGGCCATCACCAGCGCGCGCCCCATGCGCCCGCCGGCGCCATGCAGGGCGATCTTAATCGTGCTCATTTCATGTGCTCCTCGATGAATTCCCGGGCCTTGTCGAGCCAGGACCGCGATTGCGGGTGATGCGGATTATCGCTGCCTCCGAGAGACTCACCAAATGCCCGCAACAGGTCGCGCTGCTTCTTGTTCAGATTGACCGGCGTTTCCACCAGAATTTGGCAGACCAGATCCCCCTTGGGCCCGCCACGTACTGGCTTGACGCCCATGCCACGCAACTGCAGGGTCGCGCCGTTTTGCGTCTCGGCCGGGATTTTCAGCGTCGCCTCACCGTCGAGGGTCGGGACCTGCAGCTCGCCGCCCAGCGCCGCGGTCACCATGTTGACCGGAATCTGACAGTACAGATTGTTGTCGTGGCGTTCGAAGAAGTGATGCGGTTCGACTTCGATCTGCACGTACAGGTCGCCCGTGCCCGCACTGCCCTGCTCGCCTTCACCGGCAAGACGAATCCGGTCACCGGTATCCACGCCGGCCGGAATCGTGACTTTCAGTGTTTTCTGGTGGGTCTGCTCACCGCTGCCACCGCAATCTCCGCAGGGGTCACTGATGATCGTGCCGCGCCCCCGGCATTGCGGACAGGTCTGGCTGACCGCCAGGAAGCCCTGGCTGATGCGCACCTGCCCCGCTCCCTTGCACGTCGGGCAGGTGGTGGGCTGGGTGCCTTTGCGAGCGCCGCTGCCCTTGCAGGTGCCACAGGATTCGCGACGAGGGATACGGATGTCGACTTCGGTGCCATGAACGGCATCTTCCAGCGAGATGGACAGGTTGTAGCGCAGGTCTGCACCACGGCGGGGGCCACCCCGGCCACCGCGCCCCCCATTGAAAATATCGGAGAAGATATCGCCAAAGATGTCACCAAAACCGGCGCCGCCAAAGCCACTACCGCCGCCACCGCCCCCTTTCAGGCCCTCATGACCGAAGCGGTCGTAGATTTGGCGGCGCTCATCGTCGCAGAGCACTTCATAGGCTTCGCTGGCCTCTTTGAACATTTCCTCAGCTTCGGCATCGCCAGGGTTGCGGTCCGGGTGATAGCGCATGGCCAGACGGCGGTAGGCCTTTTTAATCGTGCCGGTATCGGCACTGCGTTCAACGGCCAGGACTTCGTAGTAATCGCGTTTGGACATCTATCTTCGCCAAATGAAGAAGGCGCGAGGTCGTGTCATCACGTTCTCGCGCCTTCGAGTGAACCCTCCGCCGGTCGGCCCGACGGATCAGAAACTGCTCACTTTTTCTCGTCGTCTTTGACTTCCTCAAACTCGGCGTCAACCACGTCGTCATCGGCCTTGGCGCCCGCATTCTGCGCGCCGGCATCGGCATAGGCCTTCTCCGCAAGCTTGGCCGCTGCGGCACCCAGTTCCTGCGTTTTGGCCTCGATGGCATCCTTGTCGGTGCCTTCCAGTGCCTCACGCAGAGCCTTCACTGCCGCCTCAATGGCCTCTTTCTCACTGGCGTCGACCTTGTCACCCAGCTCTTCCAGTGACTTCTCCGTCGAGTGGATCAGCCCTTCGCCCTGATTCCGGGCGTCCACCAGTTCACGGAACTGCCGGTCTTCCTCGGCATGAATTTCCGCGTCCTTGACCATCTTCTCGATGTCGGCGTCCGACAGGCCCGACGACGACTGAATGACGATCTTCTGCTCTTTGCCGGTGGCCTTGTCCTTGGCGGACACGTTCAGAATGCCGTTGGCGTCGATATCGAAGGTCACCTCGATCTGCGGCGTGCCACGCGGGGCCGGCGGAATGCCGGCCAGGTCGAACTTGCCCAGGCTCTTGTTGCCGGAAGCCTGCTCGCGCTCGCCCTGCAGTACGTGCACCGTCACCGCGCCCTGATTGTCATCGGCCGTGGTGAAGGTTTCGGTCTTGCGGGTCGGGATGGTGGTGTTCTTCTCGATCAGCTTGGTCATGCGCCCGCCCAGGGTTTCGATGCCCAGGCTCAGCGGGGTCACGTCGAGCAGCAGCACGTCCTTGACGTCTCCCGACAGCACCGCGCCCTGAATGGCGGCACCGACCGCGACAGCTTCATCCGGGTTCACGTCCTTGCGCGGCTCTTTGCCGAAGAACGCCTTTACAGCATCCTGCACTTTGGGCATGCGCGTCTGGCCACCGACCAGAATGACTTCGTCAACTTCGCCTGCCGACAGCCCGGCATCTTTCAACGCCATCTTGCAGGGATCGATGGTGCGCTTGACCAGATCTTCAACCAGCGCTTCGAGCTTGGCCCGTGACAGCTTCAGCGTCAGGTGCTTGGGACCGGAGGCATCCGCCGTGATGTAGGGCAAGTTGATTTCGGTTTGCTGAGTCGAGGACAGCTCGATCTTGGCTTTTTCCGCGGCTTCCTTGAGCCGCTGCATGGCCAGCGCGTCGCCGCGCAGGTCCACGCCCTGATCCTTCTTGAACTCGTCAGCGATGTACTCGATGACCCGCATGTCGAAGTCTTCTCCGCCAAGGAAGGTGTCGCCGTTGGTGGCCAGCACTTCGAACTGCTTCTCGCCGTCGATTTCGGCGATTTCGATGATCGACACGTCAAAGGTGCCGCCGCCGAGGTCATAAACGGCAATCTTGCGATCACCCTTGACCTTGTCCATGCCGTACGCCAGCGCGGCCGCAGTCGGCTCATTGATGATGCGCTTGACCTCCAGCCCGGCGATCTTCCCGGCATCCTTGGTGGCCTGACGCTGGGAGTCATTGAAGTACGCCGGTACGGTAATAACCGCGCTGGTGACCTTTTCGCCCAGGTAATCCTCAGCTGCCAGCTTCATCTTGCGCAGGATGGCCGCAGACACTTCTGGGGCCGACATTTTCTTGTCGTTCACTTCAACCCAGGCGTCGCCGTTATCGGCCTTGACGATCTTGTACGGCACCATCTTGATGTCTTTCTGGACGACATCGTCCTCGAAGCGGCGACCAATCAGGCGCTTGATGGCAAACAACGTGTTCTTCGGGTTGGTGACCGCCTGGCGCTTGGCCGGACGCCCGACCAGAGTCTCGCCGTCATTGGTGAAGGCAATGACCGACGGCGTGGTGCGCTCACCTTCCGCGTTCTCCAGCACCCGCGGGGTGTCTCCATCGAGGATGGCCACACAGCTGTTGGTGGTGCCGAGGTCAATTCCGATTGTTTTGGCCATGAGATATTTGCTCCGGTCGTGGCGACGACGAAAGTCCCGCCGCGCGTGTCATGAAAGATGAGAGGTATGTGAGGCTGGTCGCGCCGGATTCAAGCCCGTCTGCGCAGGGACGCGACTTGCGGGCGCGGGCTAGCCGTTATCGGCGGGTGGCTGGGCAACGATGACCATGGCCGGGCGCAGAACGCGATCATGCAGGCGGAACCCCCGCTGGATTACGTCCATCACCGTATTGGGCGCGTGGTCAGCACTGGGCACAGCCGACATGGCTTCGTGCAGCGCCGGGTCGAATACCGCTCCCGCCGGATCAATGGGGGTCACGCCGTGTTTCTGGAAGGTGTCGAGAAGAATTTTGCGGGTCAGCTTGATGCCTTCAAGCACGGCCTGATCCGGACCCTGATCAGCGGCGGTGGTTTCAGCCGACTTGAGGCCGAGATCGAGGTTGTCCATCACCGCAACGAGATCTTTGGCAAAGCGCTCAAGGGCAAACTTGCGCGCGTTGTCGATGTCGCGCTCGGCGCGCTTACGGATGTTGTCCTGCTCGGCGGTGGCGCGCAGGTAGCGTTCCCAGTTCTCGTTGGCTTTGGCGCGTGCGGCCTCGAGCGCCGTGGCGAGGTCGTCGTCGCTGGCGTCGCCCATTGTCGTCACGGTGGAATCCGCTGCCGCCGGCGGATTGCCAGGGGGGGGCGCGCTGGCGACCTTATCAGCCGGCCCCTGGGGTGTTGACTGGGTGTCCGTGGGGGTGGTGCCTTCGGTGGTTTCGTCGGGTCGGTCCGTCGGTTCGGTCACGCGGGAGATCCTGGAAAAATCAACAAGGCTCTAAGCAATGGGGTCCGGTTCCTGCGGATTCAAGTGAGCGCTGAGCACGCGAGCCGTGGCCTGCACCAGCGGAATGGTCTCGGCGTAATTCATGCGCATCGGCCCGACGACTCCCACAACCCCCACCTGCTCGCCATTGACGTGGTACGGCACGGTAATCACGCCGCACCCTTCCAGTGCCGCCAGACCGGAGTCATGACCGAGATAGATGCGCATATCACCCGCCGCCAGGCAGTTTTCCAGCAGCGACAGCCATTGTTGTTTTTGATCAAAGGCGGCGGACAGCTGCTGCACATGTTCCGGCGCCGCCAGCTCGGTGTGTGCCAGCAGGCCACGATCACCCGCCACCCGAAAGCGCGTACGGGCATCCGTCAGGTCGCCCAGCATCGCGTGCAGGGCCCGTGTGGTTCCGTGAACCTGTTCGCGTGACTGCCGCAACTCGGATTGCAGTCGCCGGTGAATCGCATCCAGGTGCAGGCCGGCAAAGCGCTCGGTGATGTGTCGCGCCGCATCACGCAGCCGTTCCGCGCTGATCGGGCTGTCCAGCTCGAAAATGCGGTTCTCCACTTCACCGGGCTCAAACACCAGTACCGCGAGCACCCGGCGCGGTTGCAAAGCGATGAACTCGATTTGCCGCAACACACGCCGGCGGCCCTGCGGGAGACTGACAATCGCTGCAACGCGGCTCAAGGCAGCGAGCACATGGGCTGCACTCTTGCTGACTTCCCGGCCGCGCTGCAACTGCGCACGCAATTGGCGATGCAGGGCCACCTCCCCCTCCTCAGCCAGCGGCGCCGGTACAAAAATGCGCTCCAGGAAATGTCGGATACCGGCAGTGGTCGGCAGGCGGCCGGCCGAGGTGTGCGGCGCGGCCAGCAGTCCGAGGCGCTCGAGGTCGGCAAGCACATTGCGGATGGTGGCCGCGCTCAGGCGCATCCCTGGCATCCGCGCTAGTGTCTGTGAGCCGATAGCCCGACCGTCGACCAAATACCGTTCGACGACCAGCTTAAGAATCATGCTGGCGCGCAGATCCAGGTCTGCCGGCGGCTGAGGGGATATCGTCATGCCTGCAAAGATAGGGTCGAAGTGATCGGCAAACAAGCCACGACGCCCGCATGCGCTGCGTGCCCCTGCCGCCGCTGCACCGCCGAGTGAGCCGACCGCTGGCGCTGCGTTATGCTTTCCGCGCGTTTACTCGAGCCACTGAACATGTCGACATTTGCGCGCTGTGGCCTGGTGGTCAAGCGTGATGCCCCGGACGCTCTCGCCTGCCTTGATGCGGTTCTGCAGTGCCTGCGGAGCCTGAATATTCCGGTAATGCTGGATGACGAAACGCGGGCGAGCCTGGCGCCGGATGAGCCGTCATGTGCACTCGAGGCCATGCCGCGCCACGCTGACCTGCTGATTGTCATTGGCGGAGATGGCACCCTGCTGCGCGCCTGTCGCACGGTTCTGCGGGCGAGCCTTCCGGTGTTGGGAATCAACCTCGGGCGGCTCGGCTTCATGGTCGACATCGCACCGGGCAGTATCGCGACGGTACTGCCTCAAATCATGGCGGGCGAGTACGTTACGGATCCTCGCCTGGTGCTGCAGGCCCGCATCGCCGAGGGGGATGACCTGGGCCTGGCGGTGAACGATGTGGTCGTGCGGCATCCCGACCCGGTGTCCATGCTTGAGTTTGCCACCTATGCCGACGAGCGCCTGATCAGTCACCACCGCGCCGACGGCATGGTCATCTCCACGCCCACCGGTTCGACGGCCTATGCCCTTTCCGCCGGCGGCCCGATGCTGCATCCGGCCAGCCCGGCATTGGCGATGGTGCCGATTTGCCCGCACACGCTCAATGACCGGCCATTGATCCTGCCAGCCGGCAAGCCGGTGCGTGTGGTCATCAGTGGTCGCGATGGCCGCGGTGCGATTGTCACGCTCGACGGGCACCACAACACGGCGCTGGCCAATGGGGAAACGCTGATCATCGAGCAGTCCGAACACGCGCTGACGCTCATTCATCCGCGTGACTACGACTGGTACGGCATTCTGCGTAGCAAGCTGAACTGGGGCCGTGACAAGCCCGCATCGACACCGGGATGAGCGCGACATGCTGAATCGATTGGCAATCGAGCACTTCGCCACTGTGGAGTCCCTGGAAATTCTTTTCGGGCCGGGGCTGACCGTCCTGACGGGCGAAACCGGGGCGGGCAAATCCATTTTGTTTGATGCGCTCGACCTGCTTTTTGGCGCCCGGGCTGACAGTGGCGTCGTGCGTCCGGGAGCCGCCCGTTGCCAGCTCGAGGCCGAAGTGCATCTGCGCGCGGACAGTGAGGCATTGACCTGGCTGCGCGAACATGAGCTTGACGACCCCGATGATGCCCAGCATTTGTTGCTGCGACGGACCCTGCGCGCCGATGGCGGTTCGCGCGCCTGGATCAACGGGCAACAATGCACATTGGCGAGCCTGCGCGAACTTGCCGAGCGGGTGCTCGATATTCATGGCCAGCACGCGCATCAGGCCCTGCTACGCGGTGCCGAACAACGCCGCATTGTTGACGAATACGGTGAACTGGACGACCTGCTCAGCACGTTGCGCGCCGTCCATGCGCAGTGGAAGGACGCCGGCCAGCAACTGGCGGCGTTGGACAGCGCGGGCCTGAACGACCCGGCGCAGCGCGAACTGCTGAGCTATCAGGCCGAGGAGCTGGCGGATTTCGCGCCAACCGTGCACGAATACGCCGAGCTCAATGCGGAATTCCTGCGCCTGAACCGCATTGATGAGTTGCGTGCCGATGCCGCATGGCTGGAAAGCCTGCTGGGCGACGATGAAGCGATCGAAGATCAGCTCAGCGAAGCGCAACGTCGTTGTGAACGTCTGCGCGATGCCCAGCCGGAACTCGGCAGCGCCTGCGAGGCACTGGGCCAGGCCCGGACCGCGGTAATGGAGGCACGCCGCGACATTCAGCACGCGGCCGAATCCCTGGAAAACGACCCCGAGCGGCTCGCCGTGGTCAGCCAGCGCCTGGATCAGTGGGAGGCCCTGGCGCGCAAACACAAGGTGCCCGGCGATGCACTGGCGGCCGAGGCCGAGCGCCTGCAGCAGGCACTGGGCGCCGCCGCTGGCGATGACGCGCGCCGCCAGGCACT
>JBDNBC010000015.1:0-2645 GCA_039768115.1 Oceanococcaceae bacterium | reverse complement strand
GCATGCGTCCCCGTGGGCGTCGACAGCAGTAGAAACGCGAACAGCATGGCCAGCTTGAGTCCCACCACCCAGGAGGTGGTCAGGCAGGCCATGCCCAGCACCATGATGCCGGCGGCGAAGGTGTCGGTCAGGCTGGTGGCATGCGAGCGCGCATACACATCACGAAAGCGAATCAGCCCCAGGGTGCCGATCAGGCACACACCCGTGCCCAACAGGACAAGCGCCGCCCCGATGTGGTGCAGTGCGTCCATCATGACCCGTCCGCCGGTGGCGATGGCGGTGCCGGCATGTCGTTGTGCAGGCCATAGCCCAGATGCCGGTAGTGCAGGAATTTCAGCACGGCGATCGTGCCAATAAAGTTGATTAACGCGTAGACCAGTGCGACATCAATGAAGTCTGGCCGGCCCGTGGCGAAGCACAGCACGGCGATAAACAACACGGTCTTGGTCCCCATGACATTGGCGCCGAGGATGCGATCGTAAACCGTGGGCCCGGCCCAGACGCGGCCGACGGCCAGCGCCATGGCCATGGTCAGAGCGAGAAGAGCGGCCTCAAGCACGGCTCATCCCGTTCGGGGTAGGCGCTGGCCGGGCCGCTGCGGGCGTGTTTTCGTAGTCATGTATGCGTTGCACCATCGTGCCATCGCGCAGATCAGCCAGCACATCCGGGTGGATGCTGTGGATTTCCAGCTCCTGGTCAAGCACGCGCATGGTCAGCGTTCCGGGGGTCAGTGAGATGCTGTTAGAGAGAGTCGACTGGCCTCGCGCACTGAGCTGACCGATGGGCACACGGCCGATGACGGGCGATGCCTCATTGCGCAGGATGCGCGGAATCATGGTGATGGCCGACACCGTGATTTCTTTCGCGAGCCAGAGCAGAAAGAGCGGAGTTCCGGCGGCCAGCTCGGTGGGGTGGCCGTCCTCGTCAACGATCCGCATGCGCAGGGCAAGGATCGTCACGACTGTCACACTCAGCATCCCCAGGCCCAACAGCATGCCGGTGAAGTGGCCGGACAATGCCAGCCAGAACGCGGTCATGGTGAGCACGAAGCTGCAGGTGCGAAACACGATCAACCCCCTTGTCGAGGCGCGGAACTGTGGCGAAATACGCGCATCGCGTCAACTGCGCGGCGGCAGGTAGCTGGCTTGTAGGTCATACAGCGCGGCCTGCGCATCCCGGGGCGAGAGGGAATCCAGATCCAGGTCCCGCAATGCGTCGCGCAGCGTTTCAAGCGAATCCGGCGAGGCATCAGCGGGCGGCGCTTCGGACGGTGCGGTGAACAGGTCAAGCTGGGCCGAATGGCGCGGGATGGCATGCTGCTCCAGCGCCTGTAGCACGCCCTGTGCGCGGCGGATGACACGGGTCGGCACGCCGGCCAGACGCGCCACCTGCAGGCCGTAGCTCTGGCTGGCCGGCCCATCGCGCAGCTCATGCAGAAAGATCAGCTGGCCGCCGTGCTCCACCGCGGCCAGATGCTGGTTGGCGGCGCCCTCAAGCCGGGTCGGCAGCTCGGTCAATTCAAAATAATGGGTCGCGAACAAGGTCATCGACTGGTTTTGCTCCAGCAAATGCTCGGCACTGGCCTGCGCTAGTGACAGCCCGTCGAAGGTCGAGGTGCCGCGGCCGACCTCGTCCATCAGGACCAGCGATCGCGGCCCGGCATGGCGCAGGATTTCGGCGGTTTCCTGCATCTCGATCATGAAGGTGGAGCGCCCCGAGGCCAGGTCATCCCCGGCGCCGATGCGGGTGAAGATGCGGTCGATCGGGCCAATCCGGGCTGCGCGGGCCGGCACCGGCGCCCCCAGCCAGGCTAGCACGCAGATCAGCGCGGTCTGGCGCATGACAGTCGACTTGCCGCCCATGTTGGGCCCGGTAATGACCAGCAAGCGCTGTTGGGGATGCAGGTGCACGCTGTTGGGCACGAACGGCTGCCGGCTGTGCGCCTCCACCACCGGGTGCCGGCCATCGTCGATGGCAATGCCCACGGTGTCCTCGATCACCGGCCAGTGCCATTGCGGCTTGTCGGCCAGCTCGGCGAGGCTCAGGCTGGCGTCGATGTGAGCGAGGGTGTCCGCGATATCGCGCAGAACGGCACGCTGCGGCTGCAGCGCATCGATGATCTGCTCGTAGAGAGCGATTTCGCGGCTCAGGGCGCGCTCCCGCGCCGACAACACCTTGTCTTCAAACGCCTTGAGTTCTTCGGTGATGTAGCGCTCGGCGCCCTTCAGCGTCTGGCGCCGGGTGTATGCGGTGGGGGCCTGCTCGGCCTTGCTGCGCGGCAGTTCGATGTAATAGCCGTGCACGCGGTTGTAGCCCACCTTGAGTGCCTCGATGCCGGTGCGCTTGCGCTCGTCCTGCTCAAAGGCGCGCAAGTAAGCGGTGGTATCGGCGGCCAGGCGGCGCAGATCATCGAGTTCGGCGTCAAATCCGGCGGCGATGACGCCACCATCGCGCAGCTGCAAGGCCGGTTCTTCGGCGATGGCGGTGCGCAACCACGTGGCCAGGGCCGGGTCAGCGCGCAGGCATTCGGCAGCGGCTGCCCACGGGCCGGCGTCAGGCAGCGCCGCGGCGATGGTGGGCAGCGCAAGCAGTGTGCGGGCCAGGGCGTCGAGATCCCGGGGCCGCGCGGTACGCAGGGCGATGCG
>JBDNBC010000014.1:0-3758 GCA_039768115.1 Oceanococcaceae bacterium | reverse complement strand
GGGTGGCCGTGATTGACCGCTACCCACTTTGCAGGCTGGGAGTTGAACAGGTACTGACGCGCCGATGAACAGGCGATGAACGGGCACACCGTAGGGCGTCGGCGGCGGCTTTGCATGGGCACGACAGAGCTGGCTGCCCCGGGGCGCCGCGCTTGACGTTCTGTCGACCATTCACTACGTAAGCGATTCGCGCGGCGCACGATGCGGCGGTTGCTGAAGCCAGTGGCCCGCCAACGAGTCAGGGGAGAGTAATCGACCCGTTCACGGTGAGTTGTCGATCAGCCAGAGGAGCATTCAGCCCACCTCAGAGCGGCCGCCGAAACTGCGGGGGGATCGTCAGCTCGTAGGTGACGCCGGTGCCGGAGCCGGGGATGCCGCCAACGAAGTCGAGCACCTGGTTGACCACGTCGCCGGCCAGTGGCGCTTCGGCCAGCGTGTTGAACAGGGCCTGCGCGCCCGCCACATTGGGGCCGCGCTGTGAGCTGAAATAGAGGCGACTGCCATCCGGCGAAAACGCCGGCCCGGTCAGCTCCGAGCCCTCGTGGCGCACTTCCAGCAGGACTTTGGCCGGACGATTGGGAATGGCGACAATCAGGCGAATCGGCCGGCTGAAGCCGAGCAGATCCTCGGCGACGATCAGGTCGCCCGCCGGGCTGACAGTCAGATTGTCGATGTCGTTGAGTTCGGGGTCGATCTGCGAATTGTCGAACACGACTTCGACCAACTCGTTCTCGACATCGTAGGCCCAGACGCGGTTGTCACTTTTGGTCGCGAAGAACACCACGCCGCGGGTCGGGACGCGGCCACCCGGCGGGACGCTGCGGGCGGCTTCCGGCAATTCGTAGAACCACAGGCCCTCACCACCGCGGAAGCGAGTGCCGGGTACCGGCTGACCTTGGGCGGCCAGCTCCTCACGCACTGCTTCTTGTGGCTCGGTCGGCCGCACCGCATCGACCCAGGTCACCGGGCGCAGCAGGCGCACGTCTTCGATCTCGGGATAGCCGCCATCCGCGAAGCCTTCGATGTTCATCACCTGCAGGCGACCGTTTTCGAGGCGCAGACGATCATTGTCGACGTCGCTGGCATCGGCCACCCAGCGGTAGAAGCGGCCGCTGCTGACATCTTCGGTTTCATAGACCGTGCGGTTGCGGAAATCCACCACCACCGCCTCGTGCTGGAAGATACCCAGCGCGGGCTTGGTCACGGCAGGTGCAACACCGTAGGGATCGGTCTCCCATACGAAGCCATTCGCCGTCTCCTCGCCCGAGAGCCAGGTGCGCCATGGCGTGTCGCCGCCGCCGCAGTTGGCGGAGCTGCCCTGCAGAATCGAATAGCTGTCGACCACCGAGCCGTCGGGGTCGAACACCAGTGCGCCGACGCCGCCGATGGCCGGGACTTCGCTGTTTGAAACATAGATCCAGCCGCCGTTCTCGCGCGGGTAACAGGCGCCGCTGTCGGGGAAAATGTGCCAGGGGTAGAGGCTGCCGCTGAGCGCGGCCGGCGGCGTGCCGTGGCGGGCCACCGGGCGCACGCTGAACCCCTCCGGGATCGCGATGCCTTCGATGTCCGGGCTGCCCAAGGGGCCGATGTCGGCCAACGGCCCCGCCGGGATATTGAGCTCCCCGCGCATGACGGCGCCGGCCAGATCATCGCCCGCGCGCCCGTCCATTCGCCCCCCGTCGCAGGCGCTGAGCAAACGGCTGCCGGCGAGAGCGCCGCCGGTCAGGAACAGGCCGCGCAGCAGCTCACGGCGAGAGGGGGATAGCGAGTGGGTCATGGCGATACTGAATAGCGATACGGGAGCATGAGCCCACTATACGAATCCCGATGTCAGAACCATGACATTCGCTCCGCGCCAGTAGCCATGCCGGCCGGTTGCGAGAGCGTCAGCGCATGAAAATCCCCGCCACCAGCACCGCCGTCCCACCAATCTCACCGACGATCAGCAGCCCCATGAATCCGTGCAGCAGAAAGCCCGGCAGGGTGCGGTTGCCGAGCTTATGGGGTGAGCGCAGCTGGTTGTCGGTGTCCTGCAGCATGCCGTGCAGTGCATAGCTACCCACCGCTAGCGCGAAGAACACGACCGGCACCAGCACCGCCCAGACGTTGACGGTGTCGCTCCAGCCGCTGTGCGTGGCCAGTTGCTGCAGAACGAGGCAGGCGAAGGCGTACATCAGGGCGGTGCGGTGGCAAATGTCGACGTACACCGGCGCCGTGGCGTCGGCCGAGCGCGCCATATGGCTGTATTTCCAGGTGCCGGTGAGCATGCCGACGAGCAGAAACAGGCCGCTGGCGAGCAGGGCCAGATGGGCAGCGGGGTTCAAGGCCAGGGCGGATTCCGTCATGTGACGCTCGATCAGGATTAGCGGGCCAGAATACGGCGCGCGCCTCCTTCCGCGCATCCGCCCATAAAAAAAGCGCCCACCAATCGGTGGGCGCTGCCATCAACGGGGGCCGACCCCAGACGGACGGTTCTTCATTCATCGGCCCCCGCCACGGGGGCTCAGGGCGCTGTGCGGGCGCGGTCGAGTGTCGGGTGCGCGCTCATGGGCGGGCCTCGACAGGGGCAAACTCAAAGGAGGGGTGGGCCGACTCGCCGACGGCGTTGTAATAGCCCAGCATGCGCAACTTGAACGCATTGCCGAGCCGGTCGCGGAGGACATAGACGACATCGCGCGGGGTGATCGCATGGATGCCATCACCGTCGTTGCAGAACCCCGAGTAGTAATACCAGCCGTTATCACTGTTGATGTTGCCGCAGCGGGAATCGCCGGTGCGGACCGGCTCGGGGAAGGTCACGAAGGCCAGCGCGTCGGTGGTGTCGGTATGCAGTTCCGCGCCGTCCGCCAGCGCGGTGATCTCGGACCAGTCACCGGCGGCAATATCATGCAGTGCAACGCGGCCACTGCCGGATGTCCCGCCATTGACTTTGATATCGGTGCGCTTGAAGGCAATGTCCCAGGTGGCATCATCCGCCGGGTTGACTGGGACGGGCACGTCCATCGCGTTGCCCAGATCCAGGTAGACCCAGGCGGCTTCATCGGTGGCGTCCACATCGACGCGCTGGCCATCGACGGTGGGCGTGAAGGTGGCTTTGCTTCCGCCCTCGCTGTCGCCGCCACAGGCCGGGCCGGGAACCTCGCGCAGATCGAATTGCGGATAGCCGCTGGCGTCGGCGTCGTTGTAGTAACCCGTCATGCGCAGGCTGATGTAGCGGCATTCCACGGTGCGCACGATGTAGGCGACGTTGCGACGCGGCGTGATCCGAGCGCCAGAAAAATGGCCGCTGTACTCATACCAGCCGTAATCGCCCGCTCCATCGACGGGGCTGATACGGCCATCGGCTTCGGGGAAGGTGGTCATGGCGTAACGGACCTCGTCCCCATCGCGCATGTCCTGGTGATAGGGCACGGCCGAGACCGGGGGCGCGCCGGTCACGGATTCCCAGGGGTAGTCGCTGTCGTCCGTCACCTTGTCGGCATGGACGATCACGGGGAGGCCCGTTGGAGGCGCGCCGGAACTGCCGCCGTTGAGCTTGATGTTGACGCGGGAGAAGGCGATATCCCAGCTGTCGTCGGCCTCGGGGTCGCCCGGTGTGACCTGGGTCTGCGAGTCGAGGTCCAGATAGACCCAGCTCTGCTCGTCGCTGGCGTCGATCACGGCTTCGAAATGGCCGGCCGCAGCCTCGCGGAATTCGGCCTTCAGGCCGCCCGGGCCGGGCAGGTTGGGGGTGACCGGCTCGGAGTCGGGGGTTTCGG
>JBDNBC010000013.1:0-13886 GCA_039768115.1 Oceanococcaceae bacterium | reverse complement strand
GGGCGTTTTCTGCTGCGGCTGCACGGCTGGCGCGTCACCGGCACCCTGCCGGACCATCCACGAGTGGTGATGGCCGGCATGCCGCACACCTCCAACTGGGATGGCTATTTCGCCATCCTGTTTGTGATGAGCACCGGCCTGCGTATCTCCCTGATCATCAAGAAGTCATGGATCGACGGGCCGCTGGGTGGGTTTATGCGCGCGATGGGCTTCATCGGCGTGGATCGCAATGCCCCGCGAGGATTTGCCGAGCAGGTGGCCGATGCCTTCCGCCGCAACGAGCACTTCTGGCTGGGGGTCACGCCCGAAGGCACCCGCACCGGCGCCACGGAACTCAAAAGCGGCTTCCAGCGCATAGCCCTCGCCGCGGATGCGCTGATCCTGCCCGTGTGCATCGACTTTCAGCACAAGGCCATCCGGCTGGGCGCCGCCTTCCCGGCCACCGCGGACCCCGAGGCCGATATGACCCGCCTGCTGGCCGGCCTGCCCGGGCTTGCCTGGCCCCGACATCTGCATCGCCTGTCCGCACCGGCGCGCCGGGCCCTGACCATGAACGGTGAGTTGCAGCGACCCGATCCGCTGGACTAACGGCCACGGGCACCCGCCGCGCGCCTTACTGTGTGTGGCGACCGGCCTGTTCCGCTGGCGGCAGGACACCATCGACCAAGGTCAGGGCCGCACAATTCGGGTCACGCGCGCCGCCATCGAACCCAATCGCCTCAGCGCCGTCCTGCAAGGTGCAGACGATGTGCTGGCCAATGGTGGGTGACACCATCAGCGTCCAGTGATCGGCGCAGCCCCCGTCGTACGGAATGCCCAACGCGTCGTACAGATTCTGCTCCGGACATCCGGCCAGCCATGCCGCGCCCGTCAGAAAGATCTGTCGGTAGGTTTCGGGCGCGAACACCATGTAGCCGAAAAAATCGTTGGCGGCGCCCAGCAGAAAATGCGTTTGCGGCCCGGTGATGCGCTGGCGCAGGGCGAGCTCGAGTTCACCGAAGGGCTCCCCCGGGAAAGTCGACACGAACACATCGCCAATGCGGATGGCACTGACATAGGTGCCAAAGACCGTGCCATTGAGAAATGGCGGCGTAATGGCCCGGTCAATGCGAATATCAAAGCCCTCACCGGGAGCACCCGGTTGATCCGTGGGCAGCCCCGGCTTGTAATTCAACAGCAGCACCGGCTGCGTAATGGCCTCGCGGATAAACGTCGACGCGACCTCGACTTCGGCCCCGCTGACGGGCGTGCGTACAGCCTCGGCGGCTTCGAGCAGCACGCCAAGACGCTGGACCGCCTCCGCCTTGCGCGCCTCTTTGTCGCCCGACTTGTTCCAGTCGGTCGCCCCCACGCTGCCGATCGTTGCCAACCCAAAGCCACCATAGCGCTCCTCGGACACCTGGGTGGCCCAGGCGGCCCAGTCACCCGTAACCTGGTCCGTCGCGACGCCATTCCAGACGGTGGCGTGCGGCGCGTAGTTGATCAGGGTGGCGAGGCGCGCGCCGGTCTGCGCATGTTCGGCCACCAGTACCCGGAACTCGTTACTGGGGTTGCCGGCGGCCAGGTCATTGCCCGGCGGCGTGTTGTAGGACGAATCCAGCCGCGGCACGTCCGCCAGAGGGGAATCGTTGCGGTTGACCGCCGCCACCGAAAGCCGCGCAGGCTGACGGGCCTCCCATGCGGCAATGCCGGCCGCCACCACGGAATCGGCCGTGATCCTCTTGTAGTCTTCGCTGACGCCGCCCCAGATGCCGATCGTGTCCGGCCCGTTGTGCGAGTGGTCACTGACCACCACGATGTGGGTGGAGGGAATGCCGGTGGCGTCAGCGATGCGCAGACGCATGTCGTATATGCCCTGGCCGGCTCCGGCGCCCTGCTTGTAGGCCAGGAAATAGCCGATGTTGGTCGTCGTCACGATCATCGTGCTCTGACCGTTGGCGCCGGTGATCGCAATCGCCCGGGCATCGAGAGGATCAGCGATGGCATCGGGGTTATTGACGGGATCGACCCGGCGGCCGCACAGCGACGCACCGCCGCCGACACAAATCGCTTCTACCGGATCGTGGTTGGCCAGACCCACACCGACCTGAAAGACGTCAGCATCCGTTGAATGCGCCGGGCTCACCCGCGGGCCAGCCGCGCCCCCGGGGACATCCCGCCCGCCTCCGCATGAACCCAACACGAGGCTGACTGCGAGCAGTGGCCAGGCAATTCGAGGGCGCGTGTTACTCAATGCCATGCTCTTGCTCCTGTCAGCGCCCGGCCTGAACGATCGCCGGCTCGCCCAAGAGGAAAGCCGCCGCATTGACCTGCCCCAGCGCATCGGTGATATCGCCGGGCAGAACACCGACACGGTCACCGGCCATCGGCGCCTGCGCGAACCGCACCGCCCAGCGACCGTCCCCGAGACTCTGCGCAGTGCAACTGCGCTCCACCACTGCGTCCGCCCGTACCACCGACGCACAGATCTCGGCCGGCTCGCCGACGTTGAGCCAGGGGCGGAAGCTGCAGTCGTGGCAGTACACCTGTTCCGCCGCGCCCGAAGCGTAGCGGTGCAGATTGCGCTCCTCGCGAATCCAGGTGATGGTGGATTCATAGCTGTCCGGGTAGTCAATCGGGCCGAACACCGCCGGCGTCTCGGTGGTGGTTTCGTTGCGATTGTTTGATGCCCCGTCGGCAAAGGTGTCGTAGGAATTTACCGGGCCGAGGTCGAATTGCAGGGTGGCCCCGTCCAACGTCAGGTTCTCGGCCGTGATCGCCACCGCATTGCGGACCTCGAATACGTCGCTGGTAAAGGCGTATTCCCCTTCCCCGCGGTGCCTGCCGGAAATGCGGAAGCGATAACGCCCGGCCGGGGTGATGTAGGGCGTCTGCGGCCGGCCTTGCGCCCCGGGCTCGGGCAGCGGTAATTCGGAGGCAAAGGCCTCGAAGTTGGCCCGCCACTCCCACTCAAAGTTACCGCTGGCCCACTGCACCAGGTCCGGCACGGCCGGAATGGAAATTTCGCCATCGGGCTCAAACAGAACATTGGCGCCCGGGAAAGTCAGCTGCAGCTGGATTTCGCCTTCCATCGTGCCGGCCAGCACCCAGCCATCGGCGGTTTCCCGCTCCACCACGACGTCGGGAAAACCCTCGTAGCTGGAGCCGCCAATCCAATGCACGGAAGCCGCCGCAAAGCGGTTGATGGCAGCCGGCGGCTGCTGGGTGATCTGCGGGGTGCCCCCATCATTGGGCAGCAGCGACTCGTATACGGGGGTCACCGCCGCGGCCAGTTCGCCCAGAGCCAGTGCCGTGACCTCGGCGCGCGTGTCCTCGACGGTCAGAATCTGGTCGAGCACGGTCGGCGTGTGCCCGGGATGACCATTGAGGGAGGCGGCATGCCGGCTCAGGCGGGTGGCCAGGTAATCCGCCCCGTGCGGGCCCAACCCGGCCAGCGCCTTGCGGTAATGGTCATGCGCACGATACTCGCGGTAGGCCGGCATGTAGCCCCAGTAGTCGTTAGCCATGCCCACCGGAATGACCAGGCCGTAACCGAAATCGGTGTGCTCCTCGTGGGTGAAGTTGCCCTTGATCTGCGCCGGGTCCACCGGTTCGCTCTCGGCTTGCAGCAGATAGGAAGGCTCCTCCCAGCCGGCAGCATCGTTGTGGATTTGCGCCTTCATCCGGGTGAACGCCGCCGCCGACATGGTCAACATGCCATCGTTGAACTGATTGGGATGGGGGCAACTCCATTCGTCCTCGGCGGACTGCCAGCAGCCGTGATCCTGGCTGTTGTCCAGCGTCTGCGGCCGGCGCAGATCATCGGGATAGCCCTGATCCCAGTCCCAGCCGGTGTGGATGTCGCCCTCCACCCGATTGAGGCGGCTGATGATGTTCAGCGCGGTGTCGGTGAACTGCTCGCAGGGGCAGAACGTCATCGCCACATCGCCCATCTTGAAGGCCTGGATGGGGACGACGTCCTGTTCTTCCAGCACCAGGAGCGCCGGGCCGCTCAGCGAGGTCGGCAGCGGCACGCCCATGCCGAGCAGCTGATCGGTAAGGGTGCCCAGCAGGGCCTGCGGCGACACCGGCCCCAACGCCGCAAAAGGTTCAACAAATTCGCCCAACGGGAACTGACAATCGGGAAAACCGATGATGGGGATGCCAGGGTTCAAGTCGTAATACAGATTGTCGAGGTTGCAGTTCGACACCCCCGGATAGGGCCGCGAACCCGGCGGCGCGTAGCGCGCATGGGCAAAGTCCACATCGAAACCGCCGACACTGGCGGCAAATTGCGTGGCATCCCAGGGTTGGTTGCCGGCAATCCCGTCCAGTGCGGCATGCACGTTGTCAGCGAACAGGCGCGCGGCGCGATCCGCCCCGGCGAGGTTGCTTTCCTGGAACTCGCGGCGGGTTTCCCCACGGTGCGCGCGTTCGTCCTTGTGCGGCCCCGAGGTGCCGGTTTCGGACTGCGACATGATCGTAATGGCGCCGGTTTCCCGATCAAGCATGCGCATCACCGCGTGAGTGACATCACCATTCATGATCTCCTCGCCCCAGACCCACTCCGGGTGCACGCCCAGCGTCACCCAGTTGATCAGGTTGGTGCCAGTGTCGGCGTCATCGAAGCGCAGCACATAGGCTTGGCGGGTGGTGTAGTCATGTGGCTGCCCGGCTGGCGTGCCGTCGGGGGAGATTTTGGGCCCATAGGTGTGAGCGCGGATATCGTTGGCATAAAAGGCCGCGCCACCCATGCGCACGGGCCGCAGGGCCGCGGCGGCTTCGCGCACAGCCTCCGCCATGCGCTGCGCCATGTAGTCATAGAAGCGGATGTCGATCACATCCTGAAAAATCCACGGGCCAATCGCCGGCGTGGAATAAAAGGGCGAGGTATGACTGTGCGAGACGGTCATCGCCAGGTTGTCGATGCTGATGCCGAGTTCCGGCTCGCGGTTGAGCAGTTGGGCCAGGCGTCGTCGCAGCAGATCGTTGGGCAGATACAGATCGTTGGCCACAATCGCCACCCGCTTACCATTGGCGCCCTCCACGACCAGCGCCCGCGTGCTGATCTTCGAGCCGAGGATGTCGGAGCCGACCTTGCGTACGGCATGGGCATAGGGGTCGAATCCGCGGCCGCCTTCAAGGCCAACTCCGGTCGCTGAGAATTGCCCCGCCGACGCGCCGAAGTGCCAGCTGGCGTCGACGATGGCCGCACCGGCTCGCGCGACCCCGTCAGCCCGCGGCATATCGACGAGCGGCGGAGAATCTGCATCGCTTGCGGGGCTCTGTCCGCGCGCGCCATTCTCCAGCGTCCGCCCGCCTTCGCCGCAGGCCTGCAGTAGCCCGAGCAGCAGAGCCCCGGGCAGGGCCACAGCCCAAAGTGCCCGCATGCCGGGTCGTGTTGTCATCAGTTGCATTGGTGTCTCCTCGGTGGGCGCTTAGCCGGGGTCGATGAGGTTGCAGAACGCGTTGTCCTCACCGAAGGCTTCCACGCAGCGGCTGTGATAACCGCGCTGAACGTAATCCAGTTGCCCCTGCACATCCTCGAACACGCAGCGGTCGCCGACGGTCGGGTCATAACAGGCCACCAGCGACGGCGGGGCAAAACGATCCAGCGGTGCGTCAAACAACGGGGCGTACGCCTGAATGCGCAGCAGGGGCGCGGTCAGGGGCCCTAGCGAGACGTATTCCTCGTAATTCGTGAAGGGCAGCAAAAAGCCCGTCTCACCCGTCAGATCGAGATAGCTGAACTCTTCCTCGGGGATGATGTAGCCGAAAGAGTTGTGGGTCAGGCCGAACAGCATCACGTCACGTTCACCGGCCAGTGCCTGGATATATTCACCAAAGGTATTCGGAGCTTCACCGGGGATGGTGACAATCTCCAGCGCATCGCCGATGGAGATGCGGCTGACCGTGGTGACCGCATAGGGCGCCAGTTGCGGCAGGCTGTTGAGAAGAGTCTCCGGCAGCGGCAACTGGTCGGTGGGCAGCTCGGTGAAGTTGTAATAACGGTTGAAGCTGCCCAGCGCGGCCGCCGCCAGAAAGACGGGGTTGGTGACCGGGAGATACGCTGTCGCATGACGCACGGTCAGCGCCCCGGCCACCGGCACCGGCGCGGCGTCGAGCGCGGCGCCGGCCAGCGCCTCGCCCCGACAGCGCACACGCACGTAGACATCGCCCTCGCAATTGCCGCCTGCCCCCGACGCGTCGGCTATCGGGCCATTGAAATAGAGCGCTACCCCGCCGCGCGCTTCGAGCGCATCCGTCGCCCCGAGCGGAAAATCGGGATGCGGCACCCGCGGGTCCTCACCGGTGCCGACGGAGGTGGGGTGAGCGTTATATTGCAGAAGTGTCGCGACCACGGCCCCGGTATCGCGGGCGCGCGCGGTCAGCACCGATGCCGTGGTATCCGCCTCGGCATCGCGGAATATCCGCGGCCGACGATAGTTGTTGAATTCGGGCAGCTCGCTGCGCTGATACTCCAGTGTGACGGGCCGCAATTCGGCCTGCGCCTGAACCGCAGCCGCGGCCGCTTTGTCCATGAGGTCATCTACCCAGCTCTGCGGCACGCCGCCCCACAGCCCCTGCAGGTCCGCACCCGCATGGGTATGCGTCTGCCCGAACAGGATGTTGTCGGGATTTGCACCGGTGGCGGCGGCAATGGACTGCTTCAGGCGTGACTGGATAATGTTGCCGGCGCCCACGGCATCCAGGCTGACCAGCACCACATCGGTCGCCGACTGCGGGTCACTCAGCCACATCAGCCGCAGCATGGTCGGCTCCTCTTCGCCCTCGGCATTGACATGCACCCGCGCGCCCACCGGCACCGTCAGGTCAACGTTGAGAGGGTCCGGCAGGTTTTGCAGCGGCCCGATACCGAAGCCACCAAGGTGAAAATTCTGCTCGGTTGGCAGGCCGCCCAGGCGCGACTCCATCTCGCCATCAACCTGACTCTGGGTGGGCACAACGGAGCGCTTGGTCGCTGCCGCCAGCAGACCCGAGACGACCACGTCATTGCGCGGCCCCAGCGGCGCGTCCGCCCCAGCAACAATGCCGTCACGTCCTCCTTCGCAGGCCACCAGGGCTCCGAGCAGCAGGAATACCCCGACGCGAAAACGCGCTCCATATCGTGCATTGTCGTGCGGCAAGGACATCCGCTGTCTCCATGGTCTCCAATATCAGAGCATAGACCGCTGCCAGTCCGGGCCCAAGCGCAAAAACGCAGGAGGCTACTTGCCGATGTCCAGCGCCGGCCCGTCAAGGGCGCTGTTTTTTATGGCGGACGGCAGCCGCCGCAGATCCACCCGCACCTTGAGTGTAGAACTCTCACCGCCGCCGAAAATCACCCCGTTGAGCGGAATGACATCATCGTAGTCGCGGCCCCAAGCGGTCGTCAGATGCTGCCCTTGTGGCCGCTGGTTGTTGGTCGGGTCGAGATCCTGCCAGCCAACCTCCGGCCCACACCACACGGAGACCCAGGCGTGCGACGCATCCGCCCCCACCAGCCGCGGTTTCCCCGGAGGCGGCAGGGTTTCAATGTAGCCACTGACATAGCGCGCCGCCAGCCCGCAGGAGCGCAGACCGGCCACCATCAGGTGCGCGAAATCCTGACACACACCCTTGCGGCTCTCGAGCACCTCGTGCACCGGCGTCGAGATGCTGGTGGCCAGCGGGCTGAACGTAAAAGTGCCAAAAATATGGGCCTGCAAGGCTTCGGCTGCTGCCAGCACCGGCCGATCCGCGACCAGATACGGGGCCGCAAAGGCGGCCAGCTCCTCATCCACCGGCACGAGCCGGCTGGGCAACCGCAGCATCGCCAGCTCCGGGTCCTGGGCATAGCGATCGCTGTCGAGACACGCCCGCAGCTCGGCCACGGTGGCGGTCTGCTCGGCCGGATGCAGCCGGCGGGCGCTGACGCGCACGTCGTGCTTGACGAAAATCTTCGAGGCCCGATGCTCCCGGCTGGTTTGGACCCAGAGCACGCGGTTGCCGAAATAATCCGACTGCAGGCGCGTCCAGTCCGGCGCGGGATGCATGCGCACCGTGCGCCGCTCGATGACTTGCCCCGGCACTTCGCGCAGATGCATGCGCAGCTGGTTGTGCGCCGACTCGACGAATTCCTCGTAGCGGTACTCGGTGTAATGCCGCAGTTGAAACCGCAAACTCATGCGGTACGGACCAGCTGGCTGGAAGGCGCCGGGCGGCGCGGGGTGTAGCGCTGTTCAAGGCGCACGGCGAGGCGGCGAAACCAGTCGTCCAGCGTCTGCAGCTGCCGATCCAGCTGGAGGGACGCATCATCCATCGCGACCAGGCTGGGCAATTCAAGGCTGCCAAGCGCGATGAGCTGCTGGGCCACGTCGGCCTCGAGGCGACTGTCGCCGCTGTGGGCGGCCGGCAGGCTGCGCACGCCGTTGTCGATCCGCATGAGTTGATGACGCACCGAGCAGGGGTTGGACTCAGCCATCAGCGCGGCACTGATGACCGCCAGTGGGCTGCCTGGCTCCAGGCCCTCCAGCGCGGTCGTCGTCGAATTCAGCAGATCCAGCAACAGCGGCCCGCTTTCATCAATCAACGCGCGATCGAGCGCCAGCGAGCGCAGCAAACGAATGGTGCCCAACGCCGTTTCCACGGCCATGCCCAGCTCGATCAATTGCCGCGCCCCGCCCTGCGGCATGACCCGCAGCAAGTAGCCGTTGATTGCCGCCAAACGCAGTTCCACCTGCGCTACGGCCCGGCGCTGCGCCTCCAGGCCCGGATCTCCCGCGAGGTCATCGGCCAGCCGGACCAGGTTCACGGAAATTTCGGTGGTCAGCAAATGCCTTAGCGGCCCGGACGCCAGCTGAGCCGACAGGCACACGCCGGCCAGGCTCAGCGAACCCGGCAGATGGATCGCATCGTGCAAGCCCGGCGCGGGGTTGGCCAGCGGCGACACGCCGTCGGGCCCGATAAAGCCCGGGTACAGCGTGGTTTGCCAGGTCACGGCGCGGCACAGGGCGGCTCCCATCGCGTCAAGACCCTGCGGGCCAAGCTCAATAACCCGCTTCAAGGTGTGGCCGAGCAGGCGCGCCAGCAACTCGCCACGCACGAGGTATCGGGCCAGCCACAGGAGGTTGTCCGCGACATGGGGTTCATTGAGCGTGGCGCGGGTGCGAACCGGCAGGTAATGGGGCAGGATTTGCGCGTCACTTTGCGGCTCCGAGGCAAGCACCCAGACATCCTTGGAGATGCCGCCCGCCTGCCCGGACAGTCGCCAGTTCTCCCGGGTATGCCCCGCGCGCGCCAGCCCGCCCGACATCACCTTGAAGCTGTCGCCCTCGGCCACGGCGAAGGTACGCAACTCCACACTGCGCGACTCCACTCCCTGCCGGGTCAGCACCGGTCCGCAGCCCTGCAGTGGTGCCGGATGGGCGGCATAAGCCTCCGGTTGCGCCTCTACCCGGGCCCGCAGGGCGGCTTGCTGCTCCGCAGAAAGGTCCGCCACCCGCACACCGCCCGACGCCCCGGGATGATGCAATGGGCGAATGACCATCTGCGTGAAATCGGCTCGCACCCGGCGGCGGTCATCGGCATCACCGCACCAGTAGGTCGGCACTGAGCGCAGCTTGAGATCCTCGCCCAGTACCGCCCGGCATACGGCCGGAAGGTAGCGCATCAGACCGGGGTTTTCGGCCACGCCACTGCCCAGCGGGTTGGCGAAGTTCAGGCTGCGGTTGCGCACACACTGCAACAGGCCGGGAGCACCCAGAACCGACTGTCGGTTCAGCTCGAGCGGGTCACAGAAAGTGTCATCAAGGCGGCGCAGCACGGTCCGAATCGGCTGCCGGCCGTCCGCCGTGAGTAACCAGCAGCGCCCACGCGAGATCTGGAGATCACTGCCCTCCACCAGCGGCAAACCGAGGTTGCGCGCCAGAAAGGCATGCTCAGAGTAGGTTTCATTGGCCATGCCCGGCGTCAGCACGGCGATGGCATCCGGCTCGCCAGCCGCCAACTGGGTCAGGCTGCGACGCAGGGCGCGCAGAAATGGCAGTACCGGATGCACATTGGCTTCGCGGAACAAACTGGGCAGCACCCGCGAGGTGATGGCGCGGGCCTCCAGTGCGTAGCCCACGCCCGACGGCGCCTGGGTGCGATCAGCCGTCACCCAGAAGCTGCCATCCGGTGCCCGCCCCAGGTCGGCGGCATAAATCACCAGCGCCTGCTGGAGCAAGCTTTCGGTATGCCAGCACGGCAACAGGAACCCCGGATGGCGAAACACCAGCGCCGCCGGAATGACGCCGCGCTGAATCAGTTCCTGCGGACCATAGATATCCGCGATCAGATGGCGCAGCACCTCGGCGCGCTGGGCCAACCCGACTTCGACCTCGCGCCATTCGCGGCTGGATACCACCAGCGGCAGATAATCCAGCGCCCACGGGCTCGGTGCCTTCGATTTGCGCCCGTAGATGTTGTAGGTGACGCCGTGCTCCTGCAGTAGCCGGCGTAGCTCCACCCGGCACTCCATCTGCTTGCGCGCATCCAGCGCGCCTAGCGCCGCCGCAACATTCTTCCAGTGCGGTCGCACGCGGCCCTGATCATCGACCATTTCATCGAAGCGGCCGTCGAGCGGCGCGTAGGCATCTAGCATGCGAAGGGCGATGGCCTCAGTGGGCTACGGCGCAGATCCAGAGTGGAACGGTAGCGTGACTCGGGCTCGGCCGGCGGTTCGGGCAACGGCCCCGGGCTGTGCCCAAACGCGAAGAACCGCGCCAGGCGCCGGCTTTCCGCTTCGTTGGCATTAATGGGGAAGGTGTCGTAGGAGCGGCCGGCCGGATGATGCACGTGATACACACAGCCCCCGGCGGAATGCCCCGCGGCATTGTCGCGCAGCTCGAAGCGCAGCGGGTTGTGCGCCGGAATGCCGGGATGCAAGGCGGACCACGGCTGCCATGCGCGATACCGCACCCCGGCCACGAAGGCGCCCGTGGCGCCGGCGGGTTGCAGAGGGACGCGTCGACCGTTGCACAGCAGCGTATATCGCTCGGGCTGGTAGTCGTCGACATACACCTCAACACGATCCAGCGAGGAATCGACATACCGCGCCGTGCTCCCCCCTCCGGGCTCCTCACCCATCGTCGGCCAGGGCTCCAGCGCTCCGCGCAAGCGAATACGCTGCCCAGCGACAGTCACCTCGCCCAGCGGGGGGCATCGGAAGTCCCGGTGCGGCGCAAACCAAGCCGGATCAAAGGCAAATCCGGCACCGCGCAAGTCGGCAAGCAAGGCCGACAAGTTTTGCCACAGAAAATGCGGCAGCAGCATTTCATCGTGCAGGCGGTCACCGAAGCGCTGCAACGGTCGGGTATACGGCTCCCGCCAGAACCACACCAGCAAGGCCCGCACCAGCAGTTGCTGAACCAGGCTCATTTGCGCATGCGGCGGCATTTCGAAGGCGCGCAGCTCGACCAATCCCAGCCGACCCGTAGCGGAATCCGGCGAGTACATCTTGTCGATGCAGATTTCCGCCCGGTGCGTATTGCCGGCCAGGTCGGTCAGCAGATTGCGGAAAATGCGGTCCACCTTCCACGGCGGCGGCGTCTCACCCGCACCGGGCGACGGCACTTGCGCCAGGGCCAGATCCATCTCGTACAGCGCATCATCACGCGCCTCGTCAATACGCGGTGACTGGCTGGTGGGGCCGATGAACAGGCCCGCAAACATGTACGACAGCACGGGGTGGTTCTGCCAGCACCGAATGACGGATCCGAGCATGTCCGGCCGGCGCAGAAACGGGCTATCCAGCGGCGTCGCGCCCCCCACCACGATGTGATTGCCGCCACCGGTGCCGGTGTGCTTGCCATCGACCAGGAATTTTTCGGTGCCCAGGCGCGCCAAACGCGCTTCTTCGTAAAGCCCTTCGATGATCTGCTTCAGCTCGTCCCAGTCATGGGCCGGCGGGATATTCACCTCGATAACGCCTGGGTCCGGGGTCAGCCTCAAGGTGCCCAGTCGGGCATCTTCGGGCGGTGGATAGCCTTCGACACGCATCGGCAACTGCAGCGTCTCGGCCGCATGTTCCACCACGGCCACCAGCTCGAGATACTCCTCGGCATTGCGGGTCGGCGGCATGAACACGCCCAGCAAACCGTCCTTCGGCTCAATGGACAGCGCGGTACGCACACCGCGGCCGACGGGCTCGGTCAGCGCCAGGTCTTCGGGCATGGCCTTGGGCAGGTGTTGCTCGCGCTGCTCACGCTTTTCCCGCTGCTTGCGGCGCTCTGCAGCGCTGGCCACGGGCAGCGGGGTAAACCGCTGGGGCAGCTCGCTCGGCACCGTCGTCGGGTCGTCAGCGATGACCGGGTCGACTTCCACGGCGGGCAGGCTGTCGAGCGGCATGCGCAAACCCACCGGAGAGTCGCCGGGAATCAGGAACAGCTTGCCCCGGCGCAACTCCCACACCTCACTGATCCAGCTGCGCCCGGCACGGGTCTGCCAGCATTGCAATGGCAGGACCAGACCGCGCGGTTCACTTAGTGGCCGGCTGAACGCGCGCTGCAATTGCTGGCGGCGTTCGGCATCGTCGAAATTGGGATTCTCGAGGGAGGCGTCCGCGGCCAGCGCGGCTTCTTCGGCCAGAAAGTGCCAGGGATCTTCATATGCCGGGTGGATGCAGCGCTCCGGTATGCCAAGGCGCTCGGTGATCTCCACCATCAGTTGCTGCGCCTGGTCTGCGCCAAGACGCTCGCCCGACTCGTTCAGGACATGCTGCTGGGGCGCATGAACCACGGGCAGCCGGTCCCCGCGCCAGATCAGGGTATAGGCCCAGCGCGGCAGGGACTCGCCGGGGTACCACTTGCCCTGGCCGTAGGTAATCAGCGCGCCCGGTGCGAGCCGCTTGCGCAGGCGTTCAGCCAGGTCCGCCGCCAGCCGCTGCTTGTTCGGGCCTACGGCATCGGTATTCCACTCCGGGTCCTGCGGGTAGTCGATGGCCACGAAGGTGGGCTCCCCGCCCATGGTCAGGCGGATATCTTCCTCGGCGATGCCCGCGTCAACCACGTGGCCGAGCGCGTCAATACGCTTCCACTGGCCCTCGGTGTAGGGCCGGGTGACCCGCGGCGGCTCATGCATGCGCTGGATCTGCATGCGGTGGTCAAACTCCACCTTGCAGTCATCGACGGCGCCGGTAATCGGCGCGGCACTGCCGGGGCCCGGCGTCGATGCCAGCGGAATGTGCCCTTCGCCGGCCAGCATGCCGGACGTGGGGTCCAACCCCACCCAACCGGCTCCCGGCACGTAGACCTCGCACCAGGCATGCAGATCCGTGAAGTCCGTGTCGGTGCCACTGGGCCCGTCCAGCGCCTCCTGATCTGCCTTCAGCTGGATCAAATAGCCGGACACAAAGCGCGCCGCAAACCCCAGATGCCGCAGCATCTGCACCAGCAACCACCCGGTATCCCGACACGAGCCGATACCGAGCGCGAGCGTCTCCTCGGGCGTTTGCACGCCTGGCTCCATGCGGATGCTGTAGGCAATGCGCTGCTGCAGATCCTGATTGAGCTGAACCAGAAAATCCATGGTGCCCTGACCGTTCTGCGACACGCCGCGCAACAACCGCCGCAACAACGGCCCGGCCGGGCCGGCCTTACGAAATGGTGCCAGCTCCTCGGCCATATCCTCGGCATAGGTGAAGGGAACCTTCTGCGCGTCGTCGTCAAGAAAAAAGTCGAAGGGATTGAAGACGTCGAGCCGGGCGACAAGATCGACGGTGACCCGAAATTCGGTGACCTTGTCAGGAAAGACCACCCGCGCCATCCAGTTGCCCTGCGGATCCTGCAGCCAGTTGAGGAAATGCGGCTGCGGTTCGACCGTCAGGCTGTAGGCGGTGACCGGTGTGCGCGCATGGGGCGCCGGGCGCAGGCGAATGACCTGCGGCG
>JBDNBC010000012.1:0-16331 GCA_039768115.1 Oceanococcaceae bacterium | reverse complement strand
GCTTTCGCGAGCAGGGTGAGGATGCCTTTGCGGTGGACTGGCAGGTCACCGACGCGGCGGGCCGGCTGCTTGTCGACATCGAGGACTGGTGCGACCGGCGTTTTACGGTGACCCCGCAGTTCACGCACTGGCGCAGTCATCCCCAGCAGGCCTGGCTGAGCGACGCGATCGTCCTGCCCGGCATGCCGGTCGTGGCGCGCTGGCTGCCGCCACAGCCGGCGGGGTTCTGGGAGCAGGGCGGCGAAGTCTGGTTGCGGGTTGCGGCGCATCTGATGCTCGACGCGACCGAACGCGCGGCCTTTTATCAGCAGCCCGCCACCACCCGCGGTGACTGGCTGCGCGGGCGTGTGGTGGCCAAGGAAGCCGTTCGCGCGCTGGCCCAGCAATGGGGGCAGGACATTGTCGCGGCGGACATCGCTATCGAAACCGCGGCGTCCGGCGCGCCGCAGGTCCGCTGCCCCGCGCTGGTGCAGCCGGTGACGGTGTCAATCACCCATCACGGAGGCGAGGCGGCTGCGGTCGCGGCTGCCGCCGAACTGCGGGTGGGCGTGGACTTGCTGACCGGCGGAACACTTGATGCGGACAGTCTTTCCGGTACCGTATTGAGCCTGCGCGAGCGGGCACAATGGATGGCGGCCCCCGCCGACGAGCAGCAACGCCTGATGATTCGCGCCTGGACGGCCCGCGAGGCCGGCGCCAAGGCCGCCGGTACCGGCCTGGAAGGACGCCCGGATTTGTGGCGCCTCGACGCCGACATCATTCACGGCCCGCGCGGCGAACGCGCCCAGGTGCACTGGATGGACACCCCGAACGCCGGCTGCCTCGCCATCGCGACGGCGCCCCGACATTTCATGGAGAGAAAACGCGCATGACCACCAAGACTTTATTCATCGGCCTCGACGGCTGCACCTACACCGTGCTCGACAAACTGACCACCGAGCAGCCCGGCGAAGGCGTGGTCATGCCCTTTCTGGCCGGTCTGATGGCCAACGGCGCGCGCGCCAAGCTGTTCTCGACGCCCAACCCGCTGACCCCGCCGGCCTGGACCTCGATCATGACCGGGCGCACGCCGGGCCATCACGGCGTCTATGACTTTATCCGCGCCGAGGACAAGGGCGGTGAGGTGTTCTGGACGCTCTATGACGGCCGCGACATTGCCTGCGAGACGATCTGGTCGCTGGTCAGCCGCTCCGGCGGCAAAATCGCCGCGCTGAATTTCCCGCTGACGGCGCCGGCGCCGCCGGATGTCGAGGGCACCATCCTGCCGGGCTTCATTCCGGCCAAGCATTTGCGCCGCAATACCCATCCGCGCGAAGCCTTCCAGCGCCTGAAGGACAACATCCCCGGCTTTGACCCCAAAGAGCTGGCCTGGGACTTCGACAATGAGAAGCAGGCCCTGGAAAAGCTCGAAGACGACGACATGGAAAGCTGGGTGCGCTACCACCTGCCCCGCGAGGAGCAGTGGTTCAAGGTCGCCGAGTACATCCTCGAGAACGACGCGCCAGAGCTGATGGCGGTGATGTTCGACGGCACCGACAAGATCCAGCACCAGGCCTGGGCCTTTCTCGACCCGAACCTGTTCCCGGCCGAGCCCACAGCCTTCGAGCAGCGCATGCGCGATGTCTGCCTGGAGTATTTCCGCAACGTGGACCGCTACATCGAGCGCCTGGTCACGCTGGCCGGGCCCGAAGTGCAGGTGTTCTTCGCCTCTGATCACGGCTTTACCGCCACCACCGAAGTGCTGCGCATCAACCGGCTGCTGGCCGATCTGGGCTACCTGGAATGGGCGCAGAGCGACGGCTCGGATCAGGCGCTGCGCCGCGAAGCCGCGGATTTCGCCAACCTCGACTGGTCGAAGACGACGGCCTACTGCCGCACACCCTCATCCAATGGCATCCACATCCGGGTGGCCGAAAAGGAAGGCGATTCCGGCGTGCCCATCGCCGAATACAAGGCTTTCCGTGAGGAGCTGGTCGAGAAACTGTTGGCCGTGCGCAACGAGTTCGGTGAGCCGGTCATTGTTGATGTGCTGCGCCGCGAGGAGTATTTCCCGGGGCCGTTCTCACTGGAGGCACCGGACCTCACACTCGTGCTGCGTGACCACGGCTTCGTGTCGATCAAGAACCTGTCGCCGGCCGTCATTCAACGCGATCGTCCGGCGGGCACGCACCACCCGGATGGTATCTTCATGGCCTCCGGCCCCGGCGTAAAGGCCGGAATGGTCGAGCGTCGGCGCATTGTCGACGTGACCGCCACGCTGGTGCACAGCCTCGGGTTGCCGGTTCCAAACGACTACGAAGGCGAGGTGCCGGCGGACTTCTTCACGCCGGAATGGTGGGCGCAGCACCCGGTTGTGATCGGCGAGGCGTCCAAAGCCGCGGCCAAGCGCGCGCCCACCGAAGATATGGACGAAGACGAGAAGAAGCAGTTGCTCGAGCAGCTGCAGATGCTGGGATACATGGAATGACCACTGCTGCTACGCCAGTCGCCGATCTCGAAGCCAAGTTGATCGCGCTGCTGGAGGATTTCACTCAGGACTGGGATACCGCGCCCGATGGCGGCATCACCGGCGAGAGCCGTCTGCTGGCCGACCTGGGTTTCGAGTCCATCGACGTGATCCAGTTCATGGTGGCCGTCGAGGAAGACATTGCCGGCCGCAAACTGCCCTTCAATGACCTGGTCATGAAGGACGGCCGCTATGTCGACGATCTCAGCGTGCGGCAGATGGCGGTATTTCTCACCAAGGAAGGGTGCTGATATGGCTTTTGCAGACGCCAATGGGGCACAGATTGCCTACCAACAGTGGGGTGACGGGCCGGATGTCGTGCTGTTGCACGGGCTGGCCGCCAACCGCGCGTTCTGGTTTGCCAGTCATGCGCAGGCACTGGTCGAGGCCGGATTCCGGGTCACGATCTACGATCTGCGCGGGCACGGCTACTCGACGATGAGTACGACCGGTTACAGCGCAACCGCGCTGGCGCATGACCTGCGCGACCTGCTTGATGCCCTGCACATTCGCCGCGCGCACGTCGTCGGCCACAGTTACGGCGGTGGGGTCGCGCTCGAATTTGCAGCCGAGCATCCCGAGCGGGTCGAGAGCCTGTGCCTGTTTGACAGCCGCATTAACCGCCTGCAGCCGCAGCAGTGGCTGAATGACGGGCCCGCGCTGTCGGATTTCGAGACGGCCGTTCTTGCCGCGGCGTCGGGCGACTGGGAAAACGAAACCCAGATCGGCCTGCGCTATCTCGAATCGCTGGCGCGCCTGACCGTGTCCGGTGCGGCATTGCCCAGCATGGGCCAGTGGACGCCGTTTGGTGAAGGCCGCGGCGGCAAGCGCACGGCGACGCAATTTGTCCGCCTGTTGGACTTCACCGAGGCAACACGGGAGTTTCTGGTGATGGGCGCGCCGCCGGCCCGGTTGCGGCAACAGCTGTCGGGCACGCCACTGCTGCTGGCGTACGGCGGTCAGTCGCGCTGCGTCGCCAGCCAGCGCGCGCTGCGTGATCTGCTGCCGCATGCCCGCTGCGAGCTGCGGGCCGACGCCGGCCATTTCTTCCCGGCCACGCATCGGGAATGGACGGCGGGCTTGCTCGCCGACTGGCTGACAGTGGAAACCCGGCAAGTGGGGTCGTGATGGCTCCGTCCTTCGTCCGCTTGGTGTTGCCGCCGGCTCTTGTTGCGATGCTGGCCGCGCTGCTGATGATGCTGGCACTTCCGGCCACGGCCGAGAAGCCCGCGTGCACTGCCGCCGGTTCGCATGAGGGCGAGATGCGTCACGGTGTGCTCACGCGCGACTACACCGTGTACGTGCCGAAAAGCGCCCCGGCTACCGGCCGCTCGATGGTGGTGGGCCTGCACGGTGGATGGGGCACGGGCGAAATTTTCGCCGAGCAGGCCAAGCTGAAAGACGCCGCAGACAAGGACGGCTTCGTTCTGCTGCTGCCGGATGGTTTCCGGCGCAGCTGGAATGCCGGCAGCTGCTGCGGCCCGGCGTCGAAGAACGGCGTGGACGATGTGGGCTTCATCACCAAGCTCGTCAAGCATGTGCAGGCACAACACTGTGTCGCCACCGAACGCACCTACGCCACGGGCTTCTCCAACGGGGCGATGCTGACCCACCGCATCCACTGCGAAGCGCCTGGCACCTTCGCCGCGATGGCTCCGGTGGCCGGCGGGCCGATGATTGACATGGCCCAGTGCGACGATGTCGCGCCGATTCCCGCGTTGCTCATTCAGGGTCGCGACGACCCGCGCATCTTCTGGGAGGGCGGCGAGTTTGATGGCAGCTATCGCCCGGCCATGGCGGCGGTCGTGAAGCTGCTCTCCCAGCCCAACAAGTGCACCGATTCGAGCACCAAATCTGCATCGCTGGGCCCCGGTTGTGAAACCCGCGCCTGTGGTACGGCACCATTGACCTGGTGCGGCGTGCCCAATGTCGGCCACCAGTGGCCGGGCGGGAAAAGTTTCTGGACGGACAAGCTCGGCCCGAACCGCAGCGATGTCGATGCGACGGCAATGATTTTCGCGTTCTTCCGGGACCTGACGCCGTGATGACTTCGGTGGCCCTCCATCGTTTCCAGGCCGGCTTCGAGTACGCTTCAGGATGATCCACCGCGCGGCTGCCGAATCCGCGATCTTGCTGCACGAGTTCTGATCATGGCGAAACGACCCGGGCCGCTGGCCGTGATGCTGGCGGCCACCGGCCTGCTGGCCGCCCCCCTGGCACAAGCCGGACTGCTGCTGGCGATTTTTGATGAAGCCGAGCGCAAGGCCCCGCAATGGCAGGTAGCCGAGCAAGCCCGGCAGGCGGTGCTGGCGGCCGAGCCCATTGCCCGGGCGGGCCTGCGTCCTGAGCTGCTGCTCGACGGCAATTACGGCCGCAGCCGCGTGGATGTGCGCGAGTCTCGCTCGCCCTTTGTCGAAGAAGAGCGCAATTACGGGGATGTTGGTGGTGCCGCGGTGCGTTTGCGGCAGCCGCTCATCGACCTGCCAGCGCGCGCGCGCGTCGCCCAGTACGACGCCCGTCGTGCCGGTGCAGAGAGCGACCATCAGCAGGCCTATCAGGAGCTGATCCTTGATGTCGGGCAGCGGTATCTGCTCTGGCTGGAAGCCGAATCGGCGCTGGCCTTTGCCGACGCCCAGCTCAAGACCCTGGAGCAGCGCCTGGAACAGATGACCGGGCGCGAGGAACTGGGCCTGGCCACGCTATCGGATCGCCTGCTCATCGAGGCCGAGCGGGACCTGGCCGACTCCCGACGGATCGAGGCGGCGGCCGGCTTGCGCGCGGCACGCGAGCGGATTCGTGAACTGATCGGCCGGGTGCCGGAGCAGCCCACACCGCTGGCCACGCCGATGCCGCTGACCGACCCGGTGCCGGCAGACCCCGATGCCTGGGTGCGCCGCGCGCTGGACAGCAACCCCACCCGGGCGCGGGCCGTGGCCCGGCGTGATGAGGCACAACAGGCCGTGCGCGAGCAACGCGGACGGCGCTATCCGCAGCTGGCGCTCAATCTCGAGCACGCGTTGCAGGATTCTGCGGATTTTCAGCTCGGCAGCGAGTCGGAAAACTCCCGCGCCGAATTGCAGTTGCGCTTGCCGCTGTATCAGGGCGGCGCGGTCAGTGCAGGCATCGCGGTGGCTGAAGCGGAGCGGGCGCAGCGCGAATCCGAGTTGTGGGAGCTGGACCGCGCGCTGGACAGGGAAACCCGTAACGCCTATGACGGCGTAGTGACCGGCGTGGTGCGAGTCCGAGCCGCGCGGCGGTCGCTGCAGTCGGCGCAGGCGGCGCGCGAGGCCATCAATGGTCGCTTCGATACCGGGCTGGCGACGCTGGCTGAATTGCTGTCGGCCACGGACAAGGTACGCGAAGCACTGCGTGATCTGGCCATCGCACGGCATCGGTATTTGCTCAGCACCCTGAATCTCGAGTCGATTGCCGGTTCGCTGGATCGCGACGATCTGGCCCGGGTGGACGCCCTGCTCGCGCCGCGCTGACGCGCCGGGGTCTCCCAAAAAAAACGCCCGGCGCGGAGCCGGGCGAGATCAGGTTATCGACGTTTGTGCCGACGTTACTCGTCGGCGGTGTCCTCGGGCAGCGCCTGGAGCATGGCGTCGTAATCCAGCAGCATGCCAACGCCGGGGTAGCTCGGAATCGTGAACACGCGGCCGGCCGTGCGCTTGCGCAAAGACTCGACCCGGGCGGCGACCGTGCGCGCCGCGTCGGCGTCATCCGCAGCTTCTGCGCCAGCGACCGGCGATGCCGTGGCGTCGAGCATCAGCTCATAGTCGCCGCCCTCGCCGGCGCGCGCGCGGGCCGTGACAACCATCCCGCTGGTGGACTCGAAACGAACCGTGCGCCATGCCGTGTCGGTATCCGCATCGGTGGCATTGCGTACATCGAGCAGGCGCAGGTTGGCCAGGGTCGAGAGCAGCCGGTTGATGTTGGCGCCATTGGCGTCGCGTTCTTCCGGCGGGGCCGGATCGAGTGCGAAATCGGTGGTATCCGCGGCAGGCCGCTGCAGGCTCCACGGCGTCCCGTCCACCGGTGTCACTGCGACACGCCGCAAATCCGCGCGCTTGATGTCCACCAGGGCCTTGTCCAGCCAGTCACCCGCCTCACGGCCGGGCTGGATGGCCTCGCCGATCAGCCAGGTCTGCTTATCCTCGATATGCCGGGCGTACATGCCACCTTGGCCCGTCCGACCCAGCAGGACAGCGACGACGGGCTCGGCATCGGCGAACGCGCGAATTTCGACCGTGGTGTCCTCGGCGTCACTCACCGGCGTCAGCTTGAGCCGCGCATGCAAATCCGGGTTGGCGGTCTTGGCCTCGACGTTGCGCACCGTGGCCAGGGTGCGCAGGGTCTGGCGCAGCTTGCCCAGATCCGCGTCATACCCGGCTTTGGCCGGCACGATCCAGCGCGAATCGCCGGCTTCCTCCAGCACAACCGGCTCCTTGCCCGCCGCCTGGATTTCGACCCGGGTGATGTCGGCCAGGCGCGGCTCCAGGCCGGGCGCGAAGAGGCCCAGTTCCGTTGGGGCAAAGCTGGTTTGCTGACGCTGGCTGGCGTACCAGGCCAGACCGGACAGCGCGACAGCAATGATGATCAGATTACGCACAGTGGAATTACTCATACGATGACAACCTCCTGACGTTGGCGTTTACGGCTGACAAGCAGTGCGCCCAGGATCAACAGCAGCGGCACACCGGCGATGTTGAGGAACTTCAACCAGCCCTCCAGGCGCTCCACGTCCTTGTTCAGGTTGAAGCGCACGGCGCGCAGTTCCTTGCGCGTCGCCAGCTTGGTTTCGAGGAAGCGTTCGACTTCCGCCTCCTGCTCGGGTGACAGGGTCAGGACATTGCCTTCCTGCTTCTGCGTTTGCAGCTCGGAAAGCTTGCGCTCGGTTTCGCGCAGACGATCCTGCAACTCCTCTTCCTTGTCACGGAACTGCCGGTCGGCATCGCGCTTCATCTGCTCGATCAGGGTGAAGGGCCGATTGAAGCCAGCGCGGCTCTTGATCGAGATGATGTCGGCGCTGCCCAGCAGGTTATCGGCCGCGTTCAGTAGCAGATCGCCGTTGCCGGCAAAGGGCGAGGCAATGCGCTGGCCGAGGAAGTTGCTGACCTGCACCCAGAACTGGTCGGCCAGCAGATCCGTATCGGCCACCACCACGACCTGAATTTCGCCCTCGGCCCGATGCTCGCTGCCGGTTTCACCGGCCGGGGGCGCGGTGTCGCCGTAAGCACTGCGGGCCGGGCCGGAGATGCGGGCCGCGACCGTGTAGGTCTCGCCGCTGGGGGCAAAGCCGGAGGCCAGCGAGGCCGGATTCATCCCCGGCTGCACGCGAAAGGCCGGAATGGCCGCGGCCTGATCAGACGAGGTGATCAGCGGCATGACGGTCGTTGTCGCGTTCTCCACCGGGGACAGGAAACCAGCCACGCCGAGGTTGACGCTTTCCACATCCTGGGTAATGACGTCATCTGCATTGAGGTTGCGTTGGTCATAGCCGAGCATCGCCAGGTGATAGACCGGCCGGCCCTCGGGGCCGTTGACCTGCAGCGCGGCCGCGGCATCGCCGACGATCTCGCCGGACAGGCTCACGCCCCAGTTCGACAGCAGCGGCTCCAGCTCGGAGGCCGGGCCGGGGCCCTCGTTGGCCGGATTCATCGACATCGGCCCGGCGATCTGCGAGAGCGGATCGACAAAGGCCAGCAAGCGACCGCCACGCAACACGAACTGATCCAGTGCGTAGAGCGTGGTTTCGGGCAGCTTGACCGGATGAATGAGAATCAGCAGGTCGAGGGACTCGGGAATGACGGTCGCGTCCGTGGCCACCGTTTCCACCGAAAAGAACTCGTTGAGCTGGCTCACGCTCATCCACGGCTGCCGGGGCGCGCGCGTGGCCGGGTCGAAGCCGCCATTGACCGGCAGCGTGCTCATCAGGCCGATCTGCTGCTTGTCGGGGTTGGCCAGCCCGTAGATGAGCTTGGCCACGTCGTACTCCAGTTGCGCCTGCCGGTTGAGCTGGAAAAACGGGATGGTGTCCACATCTTCCACGCTGTTGGTGGCGGCCAGGCCGAAGTACAGCTCCTCGGTCCCGCCGCCGAGCGGCACCGGCTGGATACCGAGCGTGGCGGCCCGGTCTTCATCTTCGGAGAAGGGCTCGGGGTTGATGACCGACAATTTCAACTTGCCGTCCGCAGCCAGGGTGATTTCCTCAAGGAATTCCTGCACCTGCTGCGCCCAGGTTTGCAGCGGAGGCAGGCCCTGCGCCGCGTCGCGGGAGTAGAAGAAGTACAGCTGGATCGGCTCATCGATGGCCTCGAGCAGGTTGCGGGTGCCATCGGAGAGCGAATAGATGCGGTTCTCGGTCAGGTCGAGACGCACCCCTTTGAACAGCATCTGGCTGACCGCGATGACGGCCACCAGGCTGATGAACACCAGCAACAGGCTGGATCGGTTGAACAGTTTTTGCATGATGCTCTCCTCAGTCGGCTTTCTTGTTGTCGACGATCAGCGCGCAGGCATACAGCCAGGCCACGATGACGGCGGCAAAGAAAATCACGTCGCGCAGGTCAATGACGCCCTTCTGCAGGGACTGGAAATGCGTCAGGAACGACAGCGAGGCCAGGGCGTTGACAATGCCGTCCGGCAGCCACGCCGAGAAGGCGTCCAGCACCAGCGGGAAGCCGGCGAGGGTGAACATGAAGCACAGCACCAGCGCGATGATGAAGGCGATGACCTGGCTCTTGGTCGCCGCCGACACACAGACGCTGACCGCCAGATAGGCGCCGGCCATCAGCAGGCTGCCCAGATAGGCCGCCACGATGACGCCGTTATCCGGGTCGCCGAGCACATTCACCGTGATCCACAGCGGGAAGGTGCCCGCCAGTGCGATCGCAATAAAGGCCCAGGCCGCCAGGAACTTGCCGAGCACCGCCTGACCCATGGTCAGCGGCATCGTCAGCAGCAGCTCGATGGTGCCGGCCTTGCGTTCCTCGGCCCAGATGCGCATGGCAATGGCCGGCACCAGGAACAGATACAGCCAGGGATGAAAGCCGAAAAAGCTTTGCAGGTCGGCCTGGCCGCGCTCGAAGAAGTTGCCGAGGTAAAAGGTGAACACCCCGGCCAACATCAGGTAAATGACGATGAACACCACGGCCAGCGGCGTGGCGAAATAGGCCGCCAGCTCGCGGCGGAAAATAATGCCTACGGGATTCATGACAGGCCTCCGTCGGTGATGTCGCGGAAGTAATCGTCGAGCCGGCCGCTGTCGGTTTTCGCGGCCAGGTTGGCCGGTGTGTCATCGGCCAGCACGCGCCCCTGGGAGATGATCATCGCGCGGGTGCAGATCGCATCGACCTCTTCGAGGATGTGCGTCGAAATGATGATGATCTTGTCTTCGGCCATGCCGTTGATCAGCTTGCGTACCTCGTGCTTCTGATTCGGGTCAAGGCCGTCGGTGGGCTCATCGAGAATCAGCACCTGCGGGTCATGGAGAATGGCCTGGGCCAGGCCCACCCGACGGCGGAAGCCCTTCGACAGCGTGTCAATTTTCTGTCCGAGCACCCCTTCCAGATGCACGTCGGCGATGACCTGCTCGAGGCGCTGCCGGCGCGTGTCGCCGGTCAGCTTGCGCAGGTCGGCCGCAAAGCGCAGAAAGTCGATCACGCGCATGTCGGCGTAGCCCGGCGCCCCTTCGGGCAGATAGCCGAACTGGCGCTTGGCCTCCACCGGGGCCGTCTGGATGTCATGCCCATTGATCCGCGCCGTGCCCGACGTGGGGCTCAGAAAGCCGGTGACCATTTTCATCGTGGTCGACTTACCGGCGCCGTTGGGGCCCAGAAAGCCCAGCACTTCGCCCGGCTTGACGGTAAACGACAGGTTATCGACGGCGCGGCGTGGGCCGAAGTCTTTGGTCAGCGCATCAACCTCAATCATGCGGACCTCCGTAGGGGATGCATCGTGGTGTCCTCCTTAAGCTGTGCGGGCACGCGGGCCCGGCGGGTTATGCGGGCGGGGCGGGAAGGCCCCGGAAAACACTGACGCCACTCATCGCAGCATCAGGAAAAAAGCTTGCGAGCCGCGGCGGATGTTCAGCAGCAGCTGCCCCCGGGCCTGCTGCGTCGCGGCTTCGAATTCATCCAGCGAGCGCACCGGCTGGCGGTTGACCGAGCTGATGATGTCGCCCGGACGCAGGCCGGCCTGGGCGGCCGGCGTGTTGCGCTCGATGCGGCTGATCTGCACGCCATTGACCCGCCCGTACAGCGGGTGGCCCGGCTCGATTTCAGCCAGGGTGGCGCCGCCCAGCAGGGCCGAAAGCTGTTGCGCATCGCGCGCCGTATGTTCGGGGATGGTGGCGGTGACGGTGCGCTCGCGCCCTTCACGAAGGGTCGTCAAGCGCAAGGCGTCGCCCACGCGCACCAGGCCGATGGCATTGCGCAGATCGGCGGCGCTGTTGATGGGCCGACCGTCGGCGGCAATCACAATGTCACCGGGCTGAATGCCGGCCGCAGCCGCCGCGGAGTCCGCCCGGACTTCGGCGATGACGGCGCCGCGCGTGCGCCGCGCATTGAGTGCCTCGGCAATGGCCGGTGTGAGGTCCTGGGCGGCAATGCCCAGCTGCCCGCGCCGCACCGCACCGTATTCGACAATCTGCTCCATCAAGGCCCGTGCCATCCGGGCCGGGATGGCGAAACCAATGCCCACGTTGCCGCCCGAGGGGCCGATGATGGCGGTGTTGATACCGATCAGCTGCCCGTCCACATCGACCAGCGCCCCGCCGGAATTGCCCGGATTGATGGAGGCGTCGGTCTGGATGAAGTCCTCATAGCCCTCGATACCCAGGCCGGAGCGGCCCAGCGCGGAGATGATCCCCCACGTCACCGTCTGCCCGAGGCCAAAGGGGTTGCCGATGGCGACAACAAAGTCGCCCACGCGCACCGCATCGGAGTTGCCGAAGGGCACCGCTGTCAGGTTGTCCGCCGTCACGCGCAGCACCGCGATGTCCGACTCGGCATCCGAGCCCACCAGCTCCGCCTCGAGTACGCGCCCGTCGTTGAGCGTCACGCTGATCTCGGTGGCCTTGTCGATGACATGGTGGTTGGTCAGCAACAGCCCTTTGTCCGCATCGACAATGACCCCCGAGCCCAGTGACTGGCTTTCGCGCGCGCGCGGCTGGGGCAAATCGAAAAAGAAGCGGAAAAACGGGTCGCGCAGCAGGGGGTTGTCCTGCGCCGGCAGACGGGTACGGGTGGCGATGTTGACCACGCCCGGCGTGGCGCGTTCGAGCATCGGCGCAATCGTGCGGCCCTGGCTGGCGGTAGGTGGCCAGTGCGCGTTCGCTGTAGACAGACCCAGCAGCAGGCTCACCGCGGCCAGTGCAGCGATAATAGGCAGAGTGATCCAGCGCGTAGTCATCAAACGTGCAGGTGTCGCAGTGAAGAATGGAATGTCGGCCTCCCCGTCGACCGATGTGTGGCAGTTGGGGCCATTCCGATCCGATTCAAGTCCGCCGGAGCCCGCTGTGCGCGGGAAGACATCATGCAACGTCATAAAGTTTCCCCGGCCGCCCCATGTGGCCGTGCTGCCATGCGAATCGCGCCCCTCATGCGGCGCGCGGTTATCGCGGCTGTTCTGAGCGCCATGCTCACGCCGCTGGCGACAGCGCAGGGGCCGCAAGCGGAAGTGCGCTACTGGTACGCCGATCCTTCCGGTACCGTCCGTGAGCAGGGCCTGACATTTGATATCGACGATGACCTGGAGATGTCTGCCGAGTCCACGCTGGGCGTGGTGCTGCGCTGGAAGGGCCTGTTTGCCAGCGTGCAGAACCTGGAGTTTCACGGGCGGGGGGCGGTGACGGTTCAGACCGGGCTGCCGCTGCCCTTGCCGATCATTGGTGACCTGCTGAGCGGCGAAGAGGAGGTCCCCTTCACCAGCCGGGTGGACCTCGACGATTACACACTGGGCTGGACGCCCGTACAGGTGTGGGGGTTCCGGCTCGGTGCCGCGGCGAAGCACCTTGCCGGCTCGCTGGATGCTGAGGAGCAGGACAACGTCGAAAGCATCGACGTCGATGCCACCTTCCCGATGCTGGCCCTGAGCTACCAGCGAGAAGTCGGCGCACTGGGTCTGGCCGTGGGTGTCGACGGCCTGTGGATCGAATACGACGGCGATACCGTGTACGAGTGGCAGCTGGCCGTGTCACGGGTGCTGCCGGGCCTGCAGCTATCGGCCGGCTTTCGGCAGCAGCGCTACGACATCATTGATGGCGACGACGCGATTGATGCCACCATCGACGGCCTGTTTGCGACCGCCGGCTGGCGATTCTGACCGACACCTGGTAACCCGAGTCAGGCGCGCGGTTCCAGCGTGTCCGGGTCGAGGCCGTGTTGCTCCAGAACGTCAGCCGTGCGCGTGGGGTGTCCGGTGATCAGCCGATCGGCGGTGCGTGCAAAACTGCGCCAGACCCAGTGCAGGGCAACGCTGGCCCGCTGCCCCGGCTCGATGAGCGCCCAGATGTGCACGCCGGCCCAGGCCAGCCAGGCCAGCGGCCCGGTCAGCTTCATGCGGCCGATGGTGCCCACCACCCGGTAGCGGCCGATGATGGCCATGCTGCCCTTGTCGAAATAGCGGAACGGCTTGACGGCTTTGCCCTGCAGCTCCCGACGAATACTGGCGGCGACATATTCGCCCTCCTGGATAGCGACCGGCGCCAGGCCGGGCAGGGCATTGTCAGAGCCGGGCCGGCGGGCATGTGCCAGGTCACCAATCACGCGAATCTCCGGGTAGGCCGGCAGACGTAATTGCGCGTCCACCTGCAGCCGGCCGCTGCGGTCCGTTGCCGCCGCCGTGCGCTTGGCCAGCATCCGCCCGAAGGCACTCATCTTCACGCCCGCCGCCCACAGCACGGTATCGGCGTCCAGCCGTTGCACCGCACCGTCGCGGTTGCGCGCACTGACGCCGTTGGCATCCACGTCTTCGACCATCGTCCGCGACCAGACTTCCACCCCGAGCGCGTTCAGGTAGCGCCGCGCCCGGGCCTGCAAAGGTGGGGGATATACCGGCAGCACATCATCGGCGCCTTCGATCAGAACGATCCGGGCGTCGGCCGTGTTGATGCGCCGGAAGTCCCCGACCATCGTGCGGTGCGCCAACTCCCCCAGCGCGCCCGCCAGTTCCACACCGGTCGGCCCGCCACCGATGACCACGAAGGTCAACAGTTGCTGCCGGCGCGCCGGATCGGGTTCGGTTTCGGCATGCTCGAAGGCGCGAAAGATGCGATGGCGCATCTCCAGCGCGTGCTCCACCGTTTTCAGGCCCGGCGCGAAGGGCCGCCAGTGGTCCTTGCCGAAGTACTGGTGTTTTACGCCGGTGGCCACGATCAGCTCGTCGTAGGGCTCTTCGCCCTGGTCATGGCAGACCACCCGACGTTCAGGGTCGATGTCATAAGCCACCGCCATGATCGTCCGCACGTTCTTGAGCTTGCGCAGTACCACCCGCTGCTGCGTGGAGATGTCGCCCACCGTCAGCGTGCCGGTCGCCACTTGATACAGCAGCGGCTGGAAGAGATGGAAATTCCGCTTGTCGATCAGCGTGACCTCCACATCCTTACAACGACCCAGCGCACGAGCGCAAAACAGGCCGCCGAAGCCACCTCCCACAATGACAACGCGTTTTTTGTGCATCGCACCATTATAGCGATGATCCGCGCAACCGCCTAGGATGCAAGTCTTCCGGGAGACCAAATATCCGCCATGAGTCAACGCGACATCGTTACCCTGCCGCAGATCGCGCGCGGCATCGTCCGCGGCCTGCCCGACCTGATGACCGCCAACCGCGGCCTGCTCGGCCTGGCGCTGGCCCGACCCGAACGGCAGCTATCGATCGGCAAGCGCATCGAGCACTGGGCGCGCAAACGTCCGCATGCCACCGCCCTGCAGTTTGAAAACGAGCGCTACAGCTGGGCCGAGTTCAATGCCTGGGCCAACCGCATTGCCGATGTGCTCAGAGCGCAGGGTGTGCGCAGCGGTGACACCGTTGGCGTGCTGATGGATAACCGCCCGGCGACGCTCGCGGTGGTGGCCGGCACCCTGAAGCTGGGCGCCATTGCCGGCATGCTCAACCACAAGCAGACGGGCGATGTATTGCTGCATTCGATCGGCCTGGTGACGCCCAAAGTCATGTGCGTTGGTGACGAATGCATGGCGTCGCTGTCCGGGCTGAAAGCCAAGATCACACGCGCGCACAAGCCCGCCTGGCTGTGGCTGCCGGACGGTGATGCCGCGAGCGCCCCGCGTGGATACACCAATCTCGACGCCGCGCTGCCCAGCGCCTCGCCGGAAAACCCCCCGGAGACGGCCACCGTGCGCCTGAAGCAGCCGTGCTTCTTCATCTTTACCAGCGGCACGACCGGCCTGCCCAAGGCCTCCATCATGACCCACACCCGCTGGATCAAGGCCGGCAGCGGCATGGGCCTGGCCAGCCTGCGTCTCAAGCCCGACGACGTGTTCTATTGCCCTTTGCCGCTGTATCACAACAACGCCCTGACCGTAAGTTGGGGCAGTGCCATCGCCGCCGGCTGCACCCTGGCCCTGGGCCGCAAATTTTCTGCCAGCGGCTTCTGGGCCGACATCCGCCATCACAAGGCCACCGCCTTTTGTTACATCGGCGAAGTGCTGCGATACCTGCTCAACCAGCCCCCGTCCCCCAATGATCGAAACCACGCCGTGCGCGTGATTTGCGGCAACGGCCTGCGCCCCGAACTGTGGGATAACTTCAAGCAGCGCTTCGGCATCGAGACCATCAACGAGTTTTACGGCGCCAGCGAAAGCAACATCGGCTTCATCAACGCCTTCAACGTCGACCGCACCGCCGGCTTCTGCCCCATGAGCTTCGCCGTCGTCGAATTCGACCGCGATGCCGACGCCCCCATCCGCAACCCCAAGGGCTTTTTGACCAAGGTCAGCAAGGGCGGTACCGGCCTGCTCATCAGCGAAATCACCGACACCGCCCCCTTCGACGGCTACACCGACAAAGAGGCTGGCGAAAAGAAACTGCTGCGCCACGTCTTCAAGAAAGGAGACTGCTGGTTCAACACCGGCGACCTCGTCCGCGACCAGGGCTACAAGCACATCGCCTTCGTCGACCGCACCGGCGATACCTTCCGCTGGAAGGGTGAAAACGTCGCCACCACCGAAGTGGAAGGCGCCTTCGCAGACATGCCCGGCGTTGACCATGCCGTCGTCTATGGCGTCGAAATCCCCGGCGCCGATGGCCGGGCCGGCATGGCGGCCATCAGCCTCGCGCCCGCGGCGACCTTCGACCCCGGCATCGCCCGCGCCTTGAAAGAGCGACTGCCCGCATACGCCGTGCCCGTGCTCATTCGCATCCGCCCCGAACAGGAGACCACCGGCACCTTTAAATATCGCAAAGTCGAGCTGAAGGACACCGCATGGAAAGTGGAAGGCGAACCGGTGTACGTATTGCAGGGGGATCAGTACGTGGCGCTGGACGATGACAAGCGGCGGAAACTCGAGGCCGGAGATTTACGGCTGTAGCGCTACAGGCCGTCCAGCGGACTGATCACCCCCCGGCCACCCCGGTTCAGGACGTGGGTGTAGATCATGGTGGTGGACACATCCGCATGGCCCAGTAACTCCTGCACCGTGCGAATGTCGTAGCCGCTTTCCAAAAGGTGAGTAGCAAAACAATGCCGGAGGATGTGCGGGGTGCAGGGTTGAGAAAGACCCGCTTCGCGGGCCGCACGCGCCACCGCTCGCTGCACCCGCTGCGGATGCCAATGGTGCCGCCGAACGGTGCCATCGGCCGG
>JBDNBC010000011.1:0-2740 GCA_039768115.1 Oceanococcaceae bacterium | reverse complement strand
GACCGGGGCGCGCGGGTTGCGGACAATTCTCGAGAGCATCCTGCTGGATGTGATGTATGAGATTCCGTCCCTCGAGAATGTCGAGAAGGTTGTTGTGGACGAGTCGGTTGTTCTCGGGCAATCGAAGCCGTACATGGTGTACGGCCAGCCGGAAAAGGCGAAGGCGCTCGAGACCAAAAAGGCCGGCTGAGCGGACGCGCTCGCGGCCGGTCCCTTGCAAGAGAAGGGTGAGGTGCTTGACTGTGGCACTTTTACCCCCACCTTTGCCTATCAGCGCAACTCAATACTGGTTGCGCGCAGCCCGGTGACGCAATGAGCAATAAAGAAGTGATGGTTCCCGTCCTCCCCCTCCGGGATGTGGTGGTCTTTCCGCATATGGCCATGCCCCTGTTCGTGGGCCGAGAGAAGTCCGTCAATGCGCTGCGCGAGGCCATGCAGAGCGATCGCAAGATCCTGCTGATGGCCCAGCGCGCCGCTGACGTGGACGACCCCGGCGAGGAGGACCTGTACGCCGTTGGCACCCTGGCCAACATTCTGCAGCTGCTCAAGTTGCCGGATGGCACGCTGAAGGTGTTGGTTGAAGGGGCCGAGCGGGCGGAAGTAGAGACCTGGAATGCCGATGACGACATGCTGTGGGCCGGTTGCACGCCGGTTGAAGATGCGCTGAGCAGCGGTGAGTCCGAGCGCGACGCCGTGGTCCGCACATTGTTGTCGGAGTTCGAGCAGTACTCCAAGCTCAACAGCAAAGTGCCCGCCGAGTTGCTGCCCTCCCTGACCAGCATTGATGATCATGGCCGGCTGGCGGATACCGTTGCCGCCCACCTGAACCTGCGGCTGGGCGACCGGCAGAAGGTACTAGAGACCCTGGACGTGGCGACTCGCTGTGAACTCGTGCTTGGTTTCGTCGAGGGCGAAATCGAGGTCATGCAGGTTGAGAAGCGCATTCGCGGCCGGGTCAAGTCGCAGATGGAAAAGAGCCAGCGCGAGTACTATCTCAACGAGCAGATGAAGGCGATCCAGAAGGAGCTGGGCGAGTCTGATGATGGCCCCGGCGAGCTGGAAGAACTGGCGCAGCGCATCGTCAAGGCCGGCATGCCTAAAGCCGCGCGCACCAAAGCCGAAGCGGAACTCAACAAGCTGAAGATGATGGCTCCGATGTCGGCTGAAGGGACGGTGGTACGCAACTACCTCGACTGGATGCTGCAGGTGCCGTGGAAGAAGCGCACCCGGGTCAAGATCGACCTCGCCGATGCGCAGGCGCAGCTGGATGCCGACCATTTCGGGCTGGAAAAAGTCAAGGAGCGGATCGTCGAATATCTGGCCGTGCAGAAGCGCGTCAAGAAAATCCGCGGCCCCATCCTTTGTCTGGTCGGGCCGCCGGGTGTCGGCAAGACCTCACTGGGCCGCTCCATCGCCAAGAGCCTGAATCGCAAATTCGTGCGGATGAGTCTGGGCGGGGTGCGCGATGAGGCCGAGATTCGCGGCCATCGACGCACCTACATCGGCTCGCTGCCCGGCAAGATCGTGCAGAACCTGGCCAAGGTCGAATCGAGGAACCCGTTGTTCCTGCTCGATGAAATCGACAAGATGGCCAATGATTTCCGCGGTGATCCGGCATCGGCCATGCTCGAGGTTCTCGACCCCGAACAGAACCACAGCTTTAACGATCACTATCTTGAGGTCGATCTGGATCTCTCGGATGTGATGTTCGTCGCCACGGCCAACACCCTCGACATTCCCGGGCCGCTACTGGACCGCATGGAAGTCATCCGGCTGGCCGGATACACCGAAGATGAAAAACTGGCCATCGCGCGACGCTATCTGGTGCCCAAGCAGATGGAGTTCAACGGCTTACGGGAGTCCGAGCTGACGCTGACCGACGCCGCACTGCTCGATATCGTCCGGCTGTACACCCGCGAAGCCGGTGTGCGTAATCTCGAGCGGACCATTGGCAAGATCTGCCGCAAGGTCGTCAAGCAGATCCTGGAAGACAGCGCGCTCACGCAGCGAACGGTGGACGCCGATTCGCTCAGCCCCTATCTCGGCGTGCCGCCCTATCGCTTTGGCCGGGCGGACGACGAGGACAAGGTCGGCCAGGTCACCGGTCTGGCGTGGACGGAAGTCGGCGGCGAATTGCTCCGTATTGAAGCCGTGGTGACCAAGGGCAAGGGAAGGCTGAGTTATACCGGCAGTCTCGGCGACGTCATGCAGGAATCAATCCAGGCGGCTGCCACGGTGGTTCGTGCGCGCGCCGAAGCGTGCGGGATCGATTCGCAGCGCTTTGAGACCGCGGATATTCACGTTCACGTGCCCGAGGGCGCAACGCCGAAGGACGGTCCCAGTGCGGGCATTGCCATGTGCACGACGCTGGTGTCGGCCTTTACCGGGGTCGCCGTGCGCAAGGACGTCGCGATGACCGGCGAAATCACCCTGCGCGGTGAGGTGCTCCCCATCGGCGGCCTGAAAGAGAAACTGCTGGCAGCGCACCGCGGTGGAATCACCAAGGTATTGATTCCATTTGAAAATGAGAAGGACCTTGAAGACATTCCGGAAAACATCAAGGCGCGCCTCACGATCGTGCCGGTGCGTTGGTTCGAGCAGGTGCTGGCCGAGGCGTTAGTTTCGACGCCCGAACCCTTGCCGCCGCCATCGGAGACGGTCAGCACGACCCCGTCCAGTGAGCAAAGGGCTCACTAGCGCACAGGACTGGACCCATCGCCCGTTTTGCTGCAAAGTACTG
>JBDNBC010000010.1:0-16329 GCA_039768115.1 Oceanococcaceae bacterium | reverse complement strand
GGGTGAAAACCCGAATATTGGGAATGCCAGTACTGGCGTAGGCCGTGGCGACGTCGCCCCAGGGAAAGGCCGTGGTTTGACAAGGGCCGCGGCCGGAGTCGATCTCACGCAGCAGCCGGCCGGCGCCATGGGTACGCAGGTGCCCATGCTCGCGGGTGGTGACGCCGCGGGTCAAGCCTTCGATGGTGGTTTTGGCGGTGCCAGGCGACAAGGATTTGCCGCCGGCGAAGGCCAGATCCAGGTGTACGGCGCCGGGCAGTTCGTCTGCCAGTGTGCGCGCCAGACAGTCCGTGGGAATGACATCAAAACCGGTGCCGGGACAGAGCACGACCTCGGCTGCGCGGGCGGTAGCATCGAGCCCACGGGCCAGCTCCAGAACCGCAATCTCGCCGGTGATGTCCAGATAATGGGTCCGCGCCTGCAGGCAGGCGGCGAGCATGGGTTGGGCCGTAGTCGAGAAGGGGCCTGCGCAATGCACAACCAGCGACATGTCGTGCAACGCTGCCGTTACGGCGTCAGTGTTGTCGAGGCCAAAAACGCGCCAGGCCAAGCCCAGTTTCTCCGCCAGCGGGCGCAGCCGCCGCGCATCACGGCCAGCCAGCATTGGGCGATGTCCACGCGCTACGGCTTCATGGGCGATCAGTTCGCCGCTATAGCCATAGGCGCCGTAAATCATCCAGTGGGTCTTCGTCTGGGGCATATCGATGGCGGATGTCTGAAGAATGGCCGGAAGCCACGAGGCCGGGGCATACTGCCGCACATGCTGCCAGAGACCAACAGTGCCGTGGATTTCCGCATGGTGCGGGATTGGCTGGAAAATGCGCGTAACACGCTGATGAGAAATGGTTATCGCGTTCCAGATGTGCCTGAGGTGCGCTGGGATTTACGCGGAATGGCCGCCGGCCAAGCCGTGCTGCAGCGCAACACCATTCGCCTTAACGCAATGCTCTGTCATCAGGAGGGTGACGAATTTACGCGTGAAACGGTGCTTCACGAGTGGTGCCACCTGGTTGTCTGGCGGCACTTCGGCCGTCAGGCGCGGCCGCACGGGGCGGAGTGGAAAGCGACGATGCGTTGCTTGCAGCTGGACCCGCAGCGCTGCCATGCCGCGACCGTAAATCCCACGCGGCGTCAGCGGCGGTTCGTGTACCGCTGCGGATGCCGTGACCATGAGCTGAGCACTACGCGGCATAATCGGGCGCGTCGCGGCGTGGTGTACCGTTGCGTGGTGTGTCGGACCCCGTTGCGGCCGCCGACAAAATAATGATGATGCAGGAGAACCCAATATGAACGACTTCCATAGGCGTGCCGGCACGGGCGCCGCAGTGGGCCATTCGTTGCGGATAGCGATAGTGGTGGCCCTGCTGGCGCCGCTCAGTGCGTGCAGCACCCTGCAGAAGGCCGGCGACATGCTCGGGGTTGGCGGCTGGTTCGATTCCGGGTCGTCGCCTGCCATCACCGCGGCGGAATTGCTGGAGCATGTCCAGATACTGGCCAGTGACGCGTTTGGTGGGCGGGCACCGGGTACTCGCGGAGAGGACCTCACCGTGGCCTACCTGGAAGAGCAGTTCCGCAAAGCGGGTCTGGAGCCAGGACATCCGGACGGACGCTATGTTCAGTCCGTGCCGCTGGTCGGTCTGCGCTCGGACGCCGATCTGGGCATCGCAGTAAAGGGCGAGCCGTTGCCGGTACAGATGCACCAGGATGCGATGCTGATATCGCAGCGCTTGGAACCGCGGGTGGCCCTGCGCGATGTGCCGCTGGTTTTTGCCGGCTATGGCGTGCAGGCGCCGGAATACGGCTGGGATGATTATGCGGGCCTGGATGTGCGCGGCAAGATCGTGGTGATGCTGGTCAATGACCCGCAGGTTCGTAGCGCTGACGATCGTCTTGACCCCCGCTATTTCCGTGGCCGCGCGATGACCTATTACGGCCGCTGGACTTACAAGTTCGAGATGGCCTCAAAGCTTGGCGCCGCGGGTGCCCTGGTTATTCACAACACTCAGCAGGCCGGTTACCCCTGGGAAGTGGTCAGCGGCAGCTGGGGCACGGAGAATTTCACACTGGACCGCGGCGATGGCAACGCGCAGCGCGTGGCCGTGGAAGGCTGGCTGCGCGAGGACGCCGCGCGGGGTCTGCTCGAAGCGTCAGGCCACAGCTATGACGAGCTCCTGCGTGCCGCCGCGACGCCGGGTTTTCGCGGCATCGAGCTGCCGGCAACGGCCAGTGCCCTGGTGCGCAACACCGTGCGCCGGATCAATTCGCGCAATGTGGTCGCGGCGATACCGGGCACGGATCCGGCGCTGCGCGACGAATGGGTGGTCTATAGCGCCCACTGGGATCACCTGGGCACCAACCCGGCGCTGGAGGGTGATTCCATCTACAACGGCGCGGTGGATAACGCCACCGGGACTGGGGGGCTTATTGAGATCGCCCAGGCCCTGATTGCCGCGCCCCCGCGGCGCAGCGTGCTGTTTCTGGCACTGACCGCCGAAGAGCAGGGCTTGCTGGGGGCGAAATGGTATGCCGAGCATCCGCTATACCCGCTGGAGCGCACCGTCGCCAACATCAATCTCGACGGCCTCAATGTCTGGGGCCCGACGGAAGACGTTGTGGTCGTAGGTATGGGACAGAGCACGCTGGAAGACGTGCTGGAGGCGGCCGCGGCAGAGCAGGGGCGACGAATCCGGCCGGAAGGCACTCCGGAGAAGGGCTTTTACTTCCGCTCCGATCATTTTGAGTTCGCCAAGGTGGGGGTGCCGGCGCTGTTTGCCGACAGCGGAATCACGCCGCGCGGTGGGAATCAGGCGCAAGGGGAACAGCAGCGGGCTGATTACGTTCGTCACCGTTATCACAAGGTCAGTGACGAGGTGCAGCCGAACTGGAATCTGGCTGGTGCCGTACAGGATCTGGAGCTGATGATGCGCATCGGCCAGCAGGTGGGGAATACGACGGAGCGGCCGCGCTGGAAGCCGGGCAGCGAGTTCGCCGCGCGAAGGTAATCTCGGCGCTGCTCAGGCGGTTTGCAGGGCGGGCAGGTGAGCAAACTGCTGTAAGCAATCCGCATTTTCCAAGGCATGCCGGTTGCGTACGGGTTCATCGTGAATGGCCGCACGCACGGCGAGCTCGGCCACCTTGCCCGAGCGGGTTCGCGGGAGATCACGCACCTGGATGATCTTGGCTGGCACATGGCGCGGTGTCGCGCCGTTGCGGATCTGATCCTGGATCTGGTGCAGCAGCGTGGTGTCCAGTACGCATCCGGGGTGCAGGATCACGAACAGCACAATGCGCGTGTCGCCTTCCCAGCGCTGGCCCACGGCCACGCTGTCCAGTACACACGGAACCTTCGCCACTTCGCGGTAGATTTCCGCCGTGCCGATTCGCACGCCACCGGGGTTGAGCGTGGCGTCTGAACGTCCGTGGATGACGAAGCCGCCGGTCTCCCGCCATTCCGCAAAATCCCCGTGATGCCAGACGTTCGGGTAGGTGCTGAAGTAGGCCTGTGTGTATCGGGCTCCATCAGGGTCATTCCAGAACCCCAGGGGCATGCTCGGGAAGGGCGCGGAGCAGACCAGGTCGCCTTTGACGCCCGGCGCAGCCGGCAGTCCTTCCTCGTCCCAGACATCCACGGCCATACCGAGCCCGGGCCCGACGATCTCGCCGGCATGCACGGCCTGCCAGGGGTTGCCGAGGACGAAGCAGGACACAATATCCGTCCCGCCGGATATCGAATGCAGCGCCACGTCACTTTTGATGGCGTCGTAGACGTAGGCAAAGCCTTCGGCAGACAGCGGGCTTCCGGTGCTGGTGATGGTCCGCACCGCCGACAGGTCATGGGTGGTGTTGGGCCGCAGACTGCGCTCGCGACAGGTGTCGAGAAAGCGGGCCGACACTCCGAACAGGGTCGCGCCGGCGCTCTGGGCAAAGTCGAACAGGGCATTGGCATCCGGGTGAAAGGGTGACCCCTCGTAAAGCATCAGCGATGCTTCGCTGGCCAGCGCCGAGACCAGCCAGTTCCACATCATCCACCCGCACGTGGTGTAGTAGAAAACGCGGTCGCCGGGCTGCACATCGCAGTGCAGTTGATGTTCCTTGACATGCTGCAGCAGCGTCCCGCCCGCGCTGTGAATGATGCCCTTGGGCGCACCGGTCGTGCCGCTGGAGAACAGCACGTAGAGCGGATGGTTGAAGGGTAGCTCCCGGTACGGTAGGCCGGCCGTGGCATCGGGAGCGGGCCAGCCCTGCAGCCGTGGATGATCCGGCAGGTCGAAGTCGTCGGTCATACAGAACACCGCACGCAACTCCGGTAGCGCCTTCATCAGCGGGCCGATTCGACTACGGCAGTCGTGGCGCTTTCCGCCATAGCGGTAGTCGCTGACCGTCAGCAGAGCCTTGGGCCGCAGGGGGGCAAAGCGATCGATTTGCGCAGCGAGGCCGAAGTCAGGAGAGCAGGCACTCCAGATGGCGCCCAGTGACGCGGTTGCGAGCATCGCGGCGACGGTTTCGGGGCGGTTTGGTAATACCGCACAGACCCTGTCCCCCGGTTCGACTCCGGCCTTTTTCAGGGCACGGGCGATCCCGGCGGCCGCAAACTTCAGCTCTTCGCGCGTCCAGACCTGCTTGCGGCCGTCCTCGCTGCGAAACTGAATGGCCAGGTCATCCGGTGCCCCGCGTTCCAGCAAGTTGCGGGCAAAGTTCAGTCGGCTGTCCGGGAAATACTGCGTTCCACGCAAGCCCTCACCGCTGACAGCCGGCCCTTCGCGGTGGCCGCGGATCTGCGTGAACCGCCAGACGGAATCCCAGAATGCGTCCGGCTCCTGCAGGCTCCAGCTATGCAACTCGGCATAGCTGCGGATCTGCGCAGGAGCATGCGCCAGCGCAAACCGGCTGAGCAGGCTTGCCGAGCGCCGGGCGGGGGGCGGTTCCCACAGCAGACGGGCCGTCGCGGTCATTGGAAAGCCTTTATTGCGGTGGCTGTGTCAGGTGCATGGCGGGACGTTCGCTAACGACATCCAGCCACTGCGCAAGTGCCGGATGGCGCGCGCGCCAATCAATCTGCGGATGGCGAAAGTCCAGATAGGCCAGCGCTACGGCCGTGCCAATGTCGCCCAGGTGAAATCGTCGGGGGTCATCCGCGACGGCTTGTGCGAGCGCATCCGAGCCGCGTTGCATGGCGCGCTCGCGGCGTTGCTGCCATGCGGGCGATACCATGCCGTCATCGCGGCGGGACTCCATCACATGCGCCGCGGCGGCATCCATGACGCCGATCGCCGTCATCCATTGCTGCAGGGCCTCCCAACGCGCGGCGCTGTTGCCGGGCAGCAATGCGGGTTCCGGGTGCAGCGCATCGAGGTACTCACAGATCAGGCGGCTGTCATGGACAGTGCCGATCGGGGTGTCCACCAATGCCGGCACCTTGCCCAGCGGATTGGCGGCCAGCAGGGCTGCCGGATCACTGAACGGGTTGGTTTCATCCAGTAGCACCTGTGAGTCCAGGCCCTTTTCGATCAGGACCACCCGCACCTGGCGGACGAAGGGAGATGTCAGTGATCCCAGCAGCTTCATATGTTGTGCACGTTTCGGTGGGTGGGCCCTATTCTCCCGAAAGTTGCGACGATGGGGGGGTGGCTGGCGCCGCCGGGGCAGAGACGGCACGCGCTTGCTTGACGTTGCTGCCGCCGACCAGCATTCGTGGGACGAAATTGCCCTGATTGGGGTTGCCACCCTCCACGTTGTCGAAGTCCCAGAGTTCGGCGACGGTGCCTTCCGGATCCGCAGCCGTTGAGAAGACAAAGCTTCCGTTGGCATCGGGTATCGTCAAATTGACGCTGACAGTGGCGCGCTCGCCGGCCGCCAGCGGCGGAACCGATGCGGACCCGAGGCCGAAGAAACTGCGCTCATCGCCCGTCGCGAGGCGTCCGACCGGTGTGACTTCGAAGGCTGCCGGGGCAATGACGGTGGCGGGAGCTCCGGCGGTTCCCAGGTTGGCCACCGTCACGCTGGCGTTCACGCTGCTTCCGGCGGTCAATGGACCTGCGGGCAAACTAATGACGGCCACCAGGTCCGGTAGTGCCTGGGTTTCGCGGATGTACAGCGTGTAGCTTCTATCAAAACCCGACTGCCCCTCGCCGTGAAGAATGCGGATAAACGCGAGCTCATCGCGCGGCGCGACAAACGTGGCCTGCGTCAGGTTGCCGACGACGTTACCGCGTTCGACCAGCAGGTTGCCCGCATTGTCTTCGATGCGCAGTTGCGTATTCGCGTTGTCGGCCAGGCGACTGGTGCGCACGATGTATTCACGGCCGGCGACCGCTTCGAAGGCAAACCAGTGTTCGTTGCGCAGGCAATGACGGCTCGGTCGATCCACGGGCGGCGTCAACAGCAATGCGCTGCTCGACGAGTCATTGACGAAGCCGAACAAGGTGTCGAAGCAGGTTTGGTCGGGCGTACCCAGACGTTGCCGCGGAAAGCGCGTGCTGTTGTTGGCTTCGTCCGATTCCGCGACTTGCTGCAAGTCGTCGACAATCAGGCCAAAAGTGAACTCCCCATTGCGGTCGCTGGGGAAGCTCACGACGCCTTGCAGCACTTCGGATTCCCCAGGCTCGATGGTGCCCGTGCGTACGAACGTCAGTTCGAGGTCGTCCGTGCCGACCTCGAAATCATCAGAGAGATAAAAACCCACATCCGCAAAGCTGGCGGCGGTGCCCTGGTTCAGCACTTCAATCGAAAACTCGGATTCCCGATTGGCATCGATGCCGGACACGGTTGAAGGGCCAAAAACGAAATCCGGTAGGAGCTGGTCAGCGCCAACGACGGTGACTTCCAGGCCGTAGCCGGTGTCCGGCCCGGTGCGGCTGCGATTGAACTGCGTGACTTCGATAAAGATGCGGTCGGTTGCCGCCGGTACCGCGAGCTGCACGCGCGAGGCCAGGGTTCCGTCAAAATCATCATTGCTGGCCAAGCTCTCGCCCTGCGCATTGCGCACTGTCAAAACCGTATCTGTGTTGGCCGCGAGTTCGGATGTTTGCGCGATGACCTGGGCGCCTGGGGCGACATTCAGCGCGAAGATGTCGATGCTGTCTTCGCAAAAATTGAGTGCCAGACGGCTTCCGGGCGTGATGCTCGCGGCGTCAGCCGGCGAGTTGTTCGGCTCGAAGTTGTCGCCCACGCAGTTGGACGGCGTGCCCGCGGCCGGGGTCGGAGTGGGCGCGGTGGACTCGAATCCTCCGGCATTGTCCGCTGGCCGCAGCGCCGCAAAACCCGCTTTGCCACCGCCATCTGATCCGCCGCCGCCGCATCCGGCAATCGTTAAAGCAAGCATAATTCCGGCGAGGCTGGTCAGTCTGGTCATTTGTTTGTTCCGCATTGGCCTGCAGGAATCCTCGCAGCCCTGACCCCTCGAGGCAAGTCACCAGTCCAGTAACACCGCTCCCCAGGTCATACCGCCGCCCACGGCTTCCAGCATGACCGTATGACCGGGCTGTATGCGTCCGTCGCGGACGGCGCAGTCGAGTGCGAGTGGTACGCTCGCCGCGGAGGTGTTGCCCTGCTTTTCCAGCGTGGTGACGACTCGGTCCGTTGTCATGCCCAGTTTTTTTGCCGTGGCCATGATGATGCGGATGTTGGCCTGATGCGGTACGAGCCAGTCGATATCGTTTCCCGTCATGCCATTGGCCTCAAGGGTTTCGCGGCATACGCTGTCGAGAACGCGCACCGCGAAACGAAACACGGCCTGGCCATCCATTTCGACGAACACGGCATCGTCATGGGGATTGGCGGGGGAGGCCCGTACCTGCAGGATGTCACCCTGAGCACCGGCCGCGTGAAGATGCGTGGAACGAATGCCGGGCGTGTCACTGCCTGCGACCACGACGGCGCCGGCTCCATCGCCGAACAGCACGCAGGTGCGCCGGTCGCTCCAGTCGAGCAGGCGGGAAAACACTTCGGCGCCGATGACGAGCGCGTGGCGATGCGTGCCGCTAGCGATGAATTTCTCGGCGATGGCCAGCGCATAGATGAACCCGCTGCACACCGCCTGAACGTCGAACGCGCAGGCACCTTCGGGAATGGCGAGCTTGCGCTGGACGATGCAGGCGGTGGAGGGAAACACCAGGTCCGGCGTGGTGGTCGCGACAATGACCAAATCGATGTCCGTCGCGGCCAGGTTGGCCATGCTCAAGGCCTGCTGCGCGGCTGCGATGGCCAGGTCCGACGTCATCTCATGGGCCGCGGCGACGTGACGCGAGCGGATGCCTGTGCGCTGGAAAACCCATTCATCCGAGGTGTCGACCTGCAACTCCAGTTCGGCGTTTGGCACCTGCCGCGCCGGGAGGTAACTGCCCGTTCCGATGATTCGTGCATACACTGGAGGTCTTCCTTTCGCGCCGCGTTTCGAATATGCGCGCCGCTACAGCAGTAAACGAACGACACACGCCGGAGACAATACATGAGCAATCGTTGCATGGCCTGGACGGCCCCCCAGGCCGGTGCCGACCTGGAATGGACTGAAATTGACCTCGGCCCCATGGCTGATGATGAGGTGGAAATCGCCGTTGAATCCTGCGGTATCTGCCACTCGGATCTGTCCATGCTCGACAACGAGTGGGGCCGCTCACGCTATCCGCTGGTGCCGGGCCATGAAATTGTCGGTCGGGTCGTGGCCAAGGGAGCACAGGCCCGCGGACCGGACGTGGGCGCCCGCGTCGGACTGGGCTGGTACAGCCACGCATGTGGCGCCTGCAGCCCCTGTCTTGATGGTCAGCAGAATCTGTGCGGGACCTCCCGCGAAACGATTGTCGGCCGACATGGCGGCTTTGCTGAGCGCGTTCGGGCCCACTGGATGTGGACTCTGCCGCTACCGGAGTCGCTGGATGCGCGATCGGCCGGGCCGCTGTTTTGTGGCGGTATCACGGTGTTTCATCCCTTTGTCCATTTTGATGTCCGGCCGACCGATCGGGTCGCGGTGGTCGGCATTGGTGGGCTCGGCCATCTGGCCCTGCAGTTTGCGCGGGCCTGGGGCTGTGAAGTCACGGCTTTTTCATCCAATCCGGACAAGGCCGATGAGGCGCGCAGCCTGGGTGCTCATCGTGTGGTGAGCAGCCGCGATACAGACGCGTTGAAGGCTGAAGCCGGGCGGTACGACGTGGTGCTGGTCACGGTGAATGTTCCGCTGGACTGGAAGCGCTATATCGCCGCGCTGGCGCCGAACGGGCGACTGCATTTTGTCGGGGCGGTACTGGAACCGGTCCCGGTGGCGCCGTTTGGCTTGATTGGCGGACAGAAGAGCGTGTCGGGTTCGCCGATGGGCACGCCGACCACGACTCGGCAAATGCTGGAATTCTGCGCGCGTCATGCCATTGCACCGCAGATCGAAGCGTTCCCGATGGCCGATGCGAATGCGGCGCTGGCACATGTCCGGGCGGGGAAATCGCGCTATCGGGTCGTGCTGGAGGCCGGTTAGAGGCTGCGGGTCAGCGCCAGTACCACCGCGGCAATGCTGCTGATGAGCAATGCCGACAGCGTCAGCACGGTGCCGTAGAAGCGGCCCAGCATCCATTTCTCGGTGAAGCTCAAAGCCACACCATGAAGGATGCGACCGGCCAGCAACGCCAGGCCCACGCCGTGCAGCAGCAGCGCGTTCACCTGACTCAGTTCGAGCAATAGCATCAACAACAGAATCATCGGTACGTATTCGACGAAATTGGCGTGGCCGCGAATACGTCGCTCCATGTCCGCGTCATTGCCGGAGCCCAGGTTGATGCTCTTGGTCTGCCGCCCGCGAATCACCCGGGCCGTCAGGAGCAGATACCCGATGCCAAGCAGGCCGGCGTAGAAGAGGGTGATGGTCATGGTGCGCTCGCTGTGGTGTGAGAGGACAAACGGGTGATGTGGGCGCGCTGGCCTCAGGGCAGATCCAGGCTCAGTTGCACCTGTGCCAGGATGTCGACTTCGTCGGCTACGCCAAGGCTGCCGGTCAGGCGCAGCCGGCGATCCAGTGGCAGCCCGAGGTAGGCGGTCAACGCATCCCGGTCGGTGGAAATCTCCAGTCCCGCATTCATCTGTCGGGGGAGCGCTACGCTGGCGCCGAGGAGAATGCCGTTATCAAACTGGTTGTCGCCGCCGAGGCGCAGGGCCGTGTACGCATCAAAGGGCCGGCCTATCAGGCTGGCGGAGGCACCATAGCGGCCGCTGATTTCGGCAAAGATATCGGTATCGCTGGCACTGCCGACGCGCGTGTAGGCCAAATTCATGGCGCCGCCCACACGCAGATTATCGACATTGGGAATGGGTAGGGACAGACGGGCCCCGGCACGCAAATGGCTGCCATTCTCCGAACCGGCAGGGTCGGCATCGATGCGGCGCAATGAGGCATCGGCGATGCCGCTGAGCGTCAGCGGGATGGCGCCACCCGTAAACGTGCGCAGCGGCATTTCGTACTGTCCCTGCAGTTGCAGGACGTCGATGACGTCGCCCGCCGCGTAGCCCAGCTCACCACGTAACTGACGGGCGGCCAGCGGATGGGCCAGTCCCCAGCTGTCCGTTACCGGCAACTGCGCTGGCGCCATGCTGCCTTGCGCGAAGACCGTCGGGCTCCCCAGGCTCATGCCGACAAGGAGGACGGCGGCCCGCCATGCAGCGACGGGACGCGGAGCATTGAGAAGAGCGCGGTGCAACATCAGTGATTTCAAACCCTGGAGACGGATACGGGAGGCGCAGTGTGCCAGAGCGCGAACACAACCCGGCTTGCGCTGCGTCAAAAGGGCAAACCGAAAGCCAGATCCATCAGCGAGGGTTGCCAGCGAAACCGTGCCATGTCGACCCGGCCGTTGGTCACCACGACGCCCTCAGCCCGCAGTTGATCGCGCTGCTTGCGATAGTGCGCAGAGCCGGCGGGAAAGGCCAGACGGCCATCCGCGCGCAGTACCCGATGCCAGGGCAATTCGTCACGCTGCGGGTCGCGACCAAAGGCGGCGCCCACCATGCGCGCCCGCCCTGGGAGGCCGGCCAGATCCGCGACCTGGCCGTAGGACGCCACCCGTCCCGCGGGGATGCCTCGCGCGACAGCGCAGAGCCGCTCCGACGCGGTCAATTCTGGTGTCTTGCCAATTGTCGTGGGCATCGTACCCCCCATGATCCATCCACAAGAACGCGTGGCCAGCCCCGAGCAAACCACCCGGACGGTGCTCGTGCTAACTTTCGCGCAGTTCGCAACGATGCGGCATCTGGCAGATCTCTGCCAGACACATCCGCAACTCCGCGCTGAGGCGGAGACGAATTTGGAGACACCCGATGCAACATACCTACTGGTTGCGGGGCACATGCCTTGCCGCTGCCGTACTTGTCACCGCCTGCAATGGAGGGCGCCCGGATGGGCCGGCGGCCTCGGAAGGTGAGGCCTCCCGCGGCTTTTCTGTGGAAGTGATCCGCACCGAAATGGGGGTGCCGCATATTTTTGCGGACAACTTCAAGAATTACGGCTACGGGTACGGTTACGTGCACGCGGAAGACAACCTTTGCGTGCTGGCCGAAGACCTGACGACCATTCGCGGCGAGCGCGCCAAGTTCTTCGGCCGCGACGGCAGCTACACGATCCGTGCCAATGGCTCGACGGTGGGCAATGTCGATTCGGACTTCTTCTGGAAGCACGTTGCCACGCCGGAGGCCATCGCCCCGATCGCCGAGAACGCGGATCAGGAGGCGGTTGATGCTACCGAAGGGTTCGTGGCCGGCTACAACCGCTATGTGCGCGAGCTGCGGGCCGGCCAGCACGCCGGGCGCCACGCCAGCTGCCGGGACACGGAGTGGATCGGGCCGATCACCATCGATGACATGTACCGGCGGTATTTCCGGCTGGTGATTCTGGCCTCGTCGAGTGTATTTGGCGAGGGAATCGCCACCGCGCAGCCGCCGGGACTGAACAATCTGCCATTACCGGTAGACCTGGGCGCGATTGCCACTCTCGAACCGGCAGATTTTCCCTTTGCTGAGCCGTTGCCGATCGGATCCAACATGTATGGCATTGGCACGGAGGCTTCAGCCACCGGCATGCCCATGCTGTTTGGCAACCCGCACTTTCCGTGGTCAGGCACCGAGCGTCTGTACCTGGCCCACGGCATCATCGGTGACACCAACATCATGGGCGTCGGGCTGTATGGGGTACCGGCGGCGCTGATCGGCTTTACCGATCAGTTCGCGTGGAGCCACACCGTTTCCACGGCCTACCGTTTCAGCTTCTATGAGCTGACGCTGAACCCGCTGGACCCGACACAGTATCTGTATGACGGGGAATTCCGGACCATGGACGCGAGCGATATCACGGTCGAGATCCAGGAAGCCGATGGCACCATGTCAACCGAAACCCGCACGCTGTACCGCAGCCATTACGGGCCGATGCTGGAGTTCCAGGTGTCCGGCGTGCCGGTGCTGGAGTGGTCGCCGCTGAAGGCCTATACGATCCGCGATGCCAATGCCGAAAACGACCGGCTGATCAACCAGTTTTTCCGCTGGAACCGGGCCAAGTCGCTCACCGAATTCAAGGACCTGCAGGCCAGCACACTGGGCGTGCCGTGGGTGAATACGGTCGCCGCCGGCCCTGGCCAGCCGGTGTACTACGCCGATGTGACCGTGGTGCCCAACGTGCCGGATTCGCTGGTGACCACCTGCCAGGCCATTCCCTTGCATCAGGTATTCCAGCAGCTCGTCCCGGGCTTACCGCTACTGGACGGTTCGCGCGCGGCCTGCGAGTGGTTGACCGACGACGATGCGCCGGCCCCGGGCATCTTCGGGCCGGCGAATCTGCCGAGCCTCGAGCGTGATGACTGGGTGCACAACTGCAACGACAGTTACTGGCTAACCAACCCGGCCGAGCCATTAACCGGGTTTGCGTCGATCATCGGCGCGGAGGAGACCGAGCGCTCCCTGCGGACCCGTCTCTGCGCGCGGCAGATCATCGAGCGGCTGGACGGCAGTGACGGCCTGGAGGACACCAAATTCACCTATGAGCAGCTCCAGGATGTGGTGCTCAACTCACGGGTGCACAGCGCGGAGCTGGCCCTCGACGCGGTGCTGAACAGCTATTGCGCGCTGGGCGTTCTGGTGGGGACCAGCGGCCCCGTCAACATTGGCCCCGCGTGTGATGTGCTGGCCAACTGGGATCGGCGGAATAACCTGGATTCGGTCGGCGGCCATATCTGGCGCGAGTTCTGGCGCAACATCGGTCTGCCGCTGCCGGTCAGTCTGGTCGAGACGCGCTGGCTGACGCCGTTCGATGCCGCGGATGCGGTCAATACGCCGAACACGCTGAACGTGCTCGACCCGACGGTGGTGCTGGCCTTTGCCGATGCGGTCAGTGCGGTCATGGGCTCACCCTTCGAGCTGACCACGCCGATGGGCGAGATGCAGCGCAGCGGCGTCAATGGCGACATCCCCGTCTTCGGCGGCGAAGGCTTTGAGGGCAGTTTCACCATCGCCAGCTCCGGGACCCTGAGCGATAACGGGTATCCGGTCACCTTCGGCAACAGCTATATCCAGGCGGTGACCTGGGACCCGCAGACTGGCGATCCGCGGGCCGAGGCCTTTGTGACTTATTCACAATCCACCGATCCGGCCTCGCCGTATTTCCGCGACTTTACTGAGGCCTATTCGCGCAAAGAGTGGCTGCGCCTGCGCTACCGCGAGGCGGATGTCCGTGCCAGCCCGGTGCAGGTGCGCTATCAGTTGAGTGAGTGATCCTGGGCGTTAACGGCGTCGTAGAGCTGGTTGGCCCGGTAGATGATGTACTGGTGAATCAGCGCGGAGTAGTCCGGCGGCAGCAAATGGCCAAAGGAGGGCATGCCGCGCAGGCGGCGTGAACCCGCAACGATCGCCGCGAACTGAGCATGGGTCTCCTCGCTCATGTAGCGCAGGTCGGGCACGAGGCCGTTGCCGACGACGGTGGCGCCGTGGCAGCCCATGCAGTAGCCGCTGTACAGGTCGCGGCCGATCTGCAGGGCCTTGTCATCGACGGCCACGTCCGGTGGCCGGGGAACGGCGATCGGTTCGTTTTTCGGCGGCGGCAGCGTGGCCTTGCCGCCGAGCTTGAAGGTCAGCACGCGCGCCTCCGCCTGGACTTTGAGCTGCGGCTCGAAGGGGTTGGCGAAGGCGAGCGCGAAGGCTCCACCCCAGCCGGCCATGAAAGTGACGTACTGGTCGCCGTCGATCGCATAGGTCATCGGGGCGGCAATCACCCCGGTATTGCTGGGAAACTCCCAGAGGGCTTCGCCGGTGTCCGCGGCATAGGCCATGACGCGCCGGTCGGCTGTGCCTTGAAAGACCAGATTGCCTGCGGTAGTCAGGGTGCCGCCATTCCATGGCGCGCTGTAGGGCACGGACCAGGCGGCCTGCTGGGTTTGCGGGTCCCAGGCCAGCAACATGCCCTGCAGGCTTTCCCCGACAGCCTCGATGGTGGGTTGGTCTTCCGGCAGTGCAAAGGGGGCGAGGCCAACATTCCAGCCGTTGATCGCCATTTGCGGTGACGACCCCAGGTCCTGATAGAGCAGCGCTGAAATTTGCGCCGGTATGTACACCAGCCCGGTATCCGGGTTGAAGGACATCGGCTGCCAGTTATGCGCGCCGAAAGGTGAGGGCGTCAGGATTTCGCCCTCGGGCTTCTGGTTGTAGTCGGCGATCGGCGTCAGTACCGGGCGGCCGGTTTCCATGTCCACATGCGTGGCCCAGTTGACCGGCACGAAATTGTTGGCGGAGAGCAGCTCGCCGTTCTTCCGGTCCAGCACATAGAAAAAGCCGTTTTTCGGCGCCTGCATGATCACTTTCCGCGGCTGACCCTTGATCTCCAGCTCGGCCAGGATCATGTGCTGCGTGGCGGTGTAATCCCACTGATCGCCGGGGGTGGTCTGGTAATGCCAGACGTACTCGCCGGTGTCGGCGTTAAGCGCGACGATCGACGACAGAAACAGGTTGTCGCCTTTGCCATCAGAGCGGTATTTGATGTTCCATGGCGAGCCGTTGCCGACGCCGATATACAGCAGGTTCAGCGCCGGGTCGTAGGCCATCGAATCCCACACGGTGCCGCCCCCGCCCTGCGAGTGCCACTGGTTGCCAAACCAGGTCTTGCGCGCCATGGCCATGGCGTCATTCTCGGGCGGCAGGCGCGGATTACCGGGGACCGTATAGAACCGCCAGATCTGCTTGCCACTGTTGGCGTCGTACGCGCTGACGTAGCCCCGCACGCCCAGTTCCGCGCCGCCATTGCCGATAATCACTTTGCCGTTGATGATGCGTGGCGCGCCGGTGATGGTGTAGTTCGCGCTCTGATCCGTGGTAACCGTCGACCACAGGCGTTCCCCCGTCGCCGCATCCAGTGCCTCCAGGCGGCCATCGTAGACGCCCACATAGACCTTGCCATCCCACACGGCCACGCCGCGATTGATCACGCCGCAGCAACCACGGCCGGCCCAGTCGCGGGGTACCGCCGGGTCGTACTTCCACAGCAGTTTTCCATTGCGGGCATCGAAGGCGTAGACCATGCTGAAAGCGCCGGTGGTGTACATGACGCCGTCCACCACAATCGGCGTCGCTTCAATACCGCGGTCGATTTCCAGCTTGTAGGTCCACTCCAGGCCGAGATCCTTGACCGTCTCGGCGTTGATCTGGTTGAGCGGGCTGAAACGCTGTTCGTCGTAGGTTCGGCCGTGGCTCATCCAGTTGTGTGGTTCCGCGTCCGCGTTGGCAATCCGCGTGCCGTCCACTGCGGCCGGCGATTGCTGTTCAAGCGTCCTGGCGGCGGCGGTAAGCGTATCGCTCGCGGGCGGTGCCTCACTCGGGCCGCAACCCGTGATGATGGCCGCCAGCAGTACGGGCGCAATCGTGCGCGCAGACGTCGATCCGTTTTCGGCAAGTCCCGACATGTGTTGTCTCCTCTATCGCGGTCACATCGACGCGCAGTCTCTCGTGCCGGAGTGTAATCAAACCGGTTCGTCAGGTTGTACACGCCTTTGGGGAAATCCCTTTACGATGCAGCGGTTACTTATGTATCGGGCCAGGCCCTGACTTTTGGAGGAGGACACCATGCATTACTTCGTGACCGGGGCGACCGGTTTCATCGGCCGCTTTGTCGTCGCCGAGCTCCTGCAGCGCGAGGGGGCCGTTGTACACGCCCTGATTCGTGAATCATCTCGGCACAAGTTCGCGCAGCTTCGCGAGAAGCTCGGAGCCAGCGACACACAGCTATTGCCTGTATGGGGAGACGTCACCCAGGAGGGCCTGACCGACGCAGCGACTCGCAAAGCCCTCAATGGCAAGGTCGAGCAGGTATATCACCTGGCCGCCGTC
>JBDNBC010000009.1:0-2716 GCA_039768115.1 Oceanococcaceae bacterium | reverse complement strand
TCAACGCAGGCCGTTGCGGGTGATCCAAAGCGAGCCAAGCACATCCATCAACAGCCAGAGCATCGGGTTTCATTCGGAAGTCTATCTGTCTACTGGCACACCACGCCACAGGTCGCAACGGACAGGCGAGCTGCCGTCCTCAAAGGACTGGCTCTTCATCGACCGGTGCGGCCTCGTCTTTCACCCGCTCGATGAACCGCTTCATCGGCTCGGAGGGTTCGCCATGGCGGCGCAGTAGGTAGGTAGAGAGCATCGGTGGGATGCCGGCCAGGGGACGAATGGAGATGTCCGGGCGCTGTAGCGTCTGCACCTGCGAGGCGATGGCGAAACCGATGCCGTAGCCGGCGCCGACCAGGGTCAGCATCACGCCCAGGCTGGTCACTTCATCGACCAGCTTGAGGGGCGTGCCTGCGTCCTGCAGCAGCGCTTGAATCTGATGGCGGCAGCCCGATCCCGATTCGGGATGGCACAGAACCAGCGGGAACTTCAAGGCTTCGGACAGCGGCACCTGCACGTGTGCCAGCAAGGGGTGGCGTGCGGGCACGATCACCGACAGCGGATCGGTCCACACCGGCTCGGCGACGAGGCCATCATGCACCGCGTTTGACAAGCCAAAGCCGATGTCCAGCAGATCGTTGTGCAGCATCTTGAGCTGCTGCGCGAACGGCAGCTCGAAGACGCGAATCTCCAGCTCGGGCTCATCCTCGCGGCTGCGTGCCAGCAAGGTGGCGATGCGGGGTTGCGCCAGGCTGTCGCAGATCGCGATGCGCAGATGGCCCTGGTAGCCCTGTGCCGCCGCCTTGGCGCTCTTGACTGCCTGCTCCACGGTGGCCTGCACGCGCCGGCATTCGCCGAGGAACACCTGGCCGGCCCAGGTCAGCCGCGTCAGGCGTGTGCTGCGGTCGAACAACTGCACGCCAAGCTGGCTTTCCAGGTCGCGCATCGCACGCGACACAGGCGATTGCTCGATGCCCAGACGCTCGGCTGCACGGGCCAGATGCAGTTCTTCCGCAACTGCGATGAAGTAACGCAGCAATCTGAAATCCAAGGCCACCTCCTGTTTGTCTTCTTCTGGTTCAGCCTATCCGGCGCCAGCACCTCCATCCGCATCCCGTCAGCACCTCCTTCGATGGCATCGCGTCGAAGCACTCATGCCTGTCGGGAACAGGCCCGTCGCCGACACGCGCGGAGCAGGCCGGCGCACACAGCCCGGACATTCAATGCTGATGGTCAGCGCCTGCTGCTGCCATGCCAGGGCGGGCAGCGGTGCGCCGGGCACCGCGCGCAGGTGCGCGCGTGTGGCTCGTGTCCGCGATCAGTGCAACCGACGACGACACGCGGGCGTCAAGGCGAGCGTGCCGATGCAGTTTCATGAGGGTGTCTTTCGGCTCACCCCGGTTGCTGCCCTGGTCGGTCACGAAGCTCAGTTTCAACCCCCGGACTTCTGCGCAGCCGCCAACACCTGGGCGACGCGCTGGTAGGCCCACCAGGCGGTCGCCGCGGATGAAGTCCTCGGGCTGCGGGTGACGCGGCGCGGAGGCCTGCAGCCGCTGCGCGAGCTGCTCGTCGCCCATGCGATCGTCGTTCCAGAACACGCTGCCGTGGGTGGTGACGGACAGGTTCGCCACGTCGGGCTTGATCGGCTTTACTCCATTCAGACACGGATGCTAATGAGAATTATTATTGATTGTCCGTGGTTTTGTGTGATATGGCAACACCGATGGAATAACCCGGCCTTGCCTGGACACTCGCCGCCTCGCCGGCGACTGAAGGTCGGATGGCGGCAACTGGAAAGCCTCTGTGACCGGCATCGCCACCGGGAAGCACTCATGCCGTTCCCTACGGCCAGAGGAATGGACTCCACTTTCTGGGGGGAATTACATGAACTTACGCCATCTTCGTTGTTTCATCGCCGTGGCCGAGGAGTTGCACTTTGGCCGGGCGACGCGGCGGCTGCATGTGGAGCAGTCGCCCCTGTCGCGCACGATCCGCCAACTGGAGGCCGACCTGGGCGTGGCGCTGCTGGAGCGCACGCAGCGCGGCGTGCGCCTGACCCCGGCCGGGCAGGTGTTTCTGGAGGAGGCCCGGCGCGTGCTGCTGACCCTTGAGCAAGCCCAGACCAAGGCGCGGGCGGTGGCGGCGGGACACCGGGGCACCCTGCGCATCGCCTTGGCCGGCGGCGTCGGGCGGACACGGCTGTCGGCGCTGCTCGCGCTGTGCCGGGAGGAGGCGCCGGAAGTGGGCATCCGGCTGTTCGAGGCGCCGCTGTCGCAGGTGGTGGGCGGGCTGGGCAACGACCTGTACGACGCGGCCTTTGCCATGGCCGGCGAGATAGATGCCGGGGTGGTCGCCATGCCGGTGTGGCAAGACCCGCTGGTGGTGGCCATACCCGCGCGGCACCCCTTGCTGGCGCACAAGCGGGTGCCGCTGGAAGAGGTGGTGGGCTACCCGCTGGTGCTGTGCCACCCGCAGGTGTGTGCGGAGTGCAGCCGGCAATGCGAGCGCCTGCTGCGCCTGGTGGAGACACCGTCGGTCGTGGCCGAGTACGTGACGACCCACTCGCTGATGCTGGCCCTGGTGGCGGCCGGCTATGGCGTGGGATTTTCCACCGCGGCGCACGTGGTGGCATGCCGGCAGGCGGACGTAATCGTCCGGCCGCTGGATGAAGACTCGGCGGCGCTGACGACCTACCTGCTACATCCCGAGGGCGCGATGT
>JBDNBC010000008.1:0-2827 GCA_039768115.1 Oceanococcaceae bacterium | reverse complement strand
GTCGAGGAATTGCTGTGGCACTTTGGCCAGCGTCACTCTGGGCGGCGTGATGCCCTTCTCCAGACCTTCCTGCAATAGCAGTTTGGTTTGCGCCAGCAGGGTCGGCAGACGCTGCAGTCGGGACAGGAAATCGCGACGGTCGTCAGCGGTCGTCAGCGGCTGCGCATTAAGCACCGAGGCGATCCAGACCTGCAGCCCGGACATCTGGTTGACCGGCATCAGTGCCCGTGGAAAGGCCTGCCCCTGGACCGCCAGCTCGGCGCGATAGCGCAGCAGATCATAGTTGAGCTGCTGTGCGCGGCTGAGCGCGTCACGATCGAGCCCGCGCAGAGCCTGCAGAAACATGCGCTCAAGGTTGTCGGTGCGTTGACGGTTGTCCGCAGACAAGTCCGACCAGCGGCCGTTCTGCCCGGCAAAACCGGTAAATGTCGCGGTTTCTGGCTGCGTTCTCTGGGACCAGTCCCAGTGTGCATCGACCAGACGCTGCAAGTGCTCGGCCGGCGTGCGCTCACGCATTTCCCCCGCCGACGACCAGCCGATCAGGCGCTGCATGCGCGGCGAGAAGGTGTCCGTGCCACCGCGCAGTTCGGCCAGGGTGTCGGCGAACTGCTGATGCGCCGCCAGCAGCTGCGAGTCTGCCTGAGCGATCCCCGACAACAGCGCCGCCACCACAACAATTCCCGTATTCAGCCTCACTCTCACGTGGTCCCCTGGGCTGCGAGCACAGCCATTGTTCCATTGATCACAAACTGGACTGCCAGCGCCGCCAGCAACACGCCGAGCACACGGCTGATCACATTGGCGCCGATCTGGCCCAGCACCCGGGTCAACTGGCTGGAAAGCAGCAACGCCACCGCCGTCAGCAGCATGACCAGCAGGAATACACCCAACCCTACACCCAACGTCAGCATGTCGCCGTCGGCCTCGCTGACCAGCAACAGAATCGCGGTAATGGCGCCCGGCCCGGCAATATGCGGAATGGCCAGCGGGAACACGCTGATGTCCTCGCGATGGGCCGCCTCTTCGCTTTCCGGCTTGGTTGTCGAGCTCAAACCGGTGCGCCGCGCGAAGAGCATGTCCACCGCGAGCAGGAAGAGCAGCAGGCCGCCAGCAATCCGCAGGGCCGCCAGCGAAATGCCCAGGCCATCAAGCAGCGGACGCCCCAGAAATGCGAAGCCCAGCAGGATGATGGTGGCAATGGCCACGCCGCGTAATGCGATGCGCCGGCGCTCTCGGCGCGGCATCGCGCCGGTCAGCCCGATAAAAATCGGCGCCAGCCCGATCGGGTCGATGATGACCACGAAGGTCACGAAAATATCAACGGCGTACGCCAACATGGGATTCACGATCGTTCTGCGAGCCTGCGCCGGCTGACGTCAGCCCTCGTCCAGTGCGCTTTCTGCCTGCAGGCTGCGTGCGTGGTTGATCCAGCCCAGCGCATCCTCCTTGGTGTCATCGAAGCGCGCCGCAACACGAAAGGCTTCCAGAGCCTTCTCAAATTCCCCCAGCTCGGCCGAGGCGATGCCCTGCAGCATGGCCGCTTCACCCTCGTTGTTAACACCCAGCTGGCGTGCGCGACTCAGTGTCGGAATGACCTTCGACCAGTCCTCTTTCTGCACGTACAGATAGGCCAGACGCAACACCAGCTCACCATCACGGGTCAGCTCCGCGGCTTTGGCCAACGCGGCGATGGCCCGGTCGGTTTCGCGCGCCCCGGTCCACGCATTCGAGAGCAGCTCCCAGTTTTCTTCGGTTGCCGGGAGCACTCCGCTCTTCAGGCCCTGATCGACGATCCGTGCCGCCTTGAAGGGAATATCAAGGTAGAGATACATGTTGCCGAGGTTCTTGATTTCTTTCTCGTCGTCAAGGAACCCTTTGCGGTCGGCCAGCCCCAGGATAGCCAGCGCCTCGGCATCCTTCTTGATCTCCATGAACATCCCCGAGAGCTGCTTCCAGTACTCCTCTTTGAGCGGGAAGCGGGAGATCATCTCCAGCAGCGTCGTCGCGCAGGAACGGTAATCCTTGAGCTCATAATGCAGCGCCAGCTTCAGCTGGAACCACATTTCCTTCGGGTCTTTGTGCTCGCGAATTGCCTGCGATAAGGGCGGCAGTGCCTTGCGATAGTTCTTCAGCTGAGCGTAAGCCGTTGCCAACAACACGCGGGCATCGGCCGGAATCGGATGCTTCGCCGTCGCGAAATAATCCTCGAGGGTCTTGACCCCTTCGCGATACTCTTCCACGGCGATCTGAAACTGGCCAAGGTTGTACTTCATGCTCTCGACCTGCTGCTCGGGCAGCGCGCCAAGGTTAATGGCCTGCTTGAAGTAATCAGCCGCTTTCGAATAATTGCCCTGCTGCGCAAAAATAAAACCGTAGGTCTGGTAAACCATGGCGGTTTCGTAGGGGCTGTATTTGGTCGACGGCAACAGCTTGTCGAGCCTGGAGATGGCCTCGGCGTAGTTTTCTTCGCCGATCAGCTCATGCACTTTGGTCAGCCGCCGGTAGGTCGACTCCGACAGTGTCTGAGCGAACACCGCGCCACTGACAACTACCAGCAGAACGACCGTCGCTGCACGCATTCCGGATGCGAAAGACATCATTGCCATCACTCCGCGGCCAACTTGAATTCAATTGTTTGCGTCGCCCGATGCGCCACCGGCTTGCCATCCACCACCCGGGGTTTGAACTTCCATTTAAGGATCGCGCGCCGGGCCTCGGAGTCAAACACGCGGCGAGGCTGAGCCTCGACGACGCGGGGATCGGAGACCGTGCCATCCGGGTTGATCGTGAACTCCAGCTTGACCCACCCCTCGATGCGATCCCGCGC
>JBDNBC010000007.1:0-7320 GCA_039768115.1 Oceanococcaceae bacterium | reverse complement strand
TGATGAAAGCCGCCTCAATGATGCGGGCTATCAGCTCTCCGAGGTGCAGGCCCAGGCCATCCTCGATTTGCGCCTGCACCGCCTGACCGGGCTCGAGCAGGACAAGATCCGCGACGAGTTCAACGACATCCTCGATCAGATCGCCGGCTACCTGGACATCCTCGCCCGTCGTGAGCGCTTGCTGGAGGTTATCCACGAGGAGCTGGTCGCGGTCAAGGAAGAATTCAATGACCCGCGCCGTTCGGAGATTTCGTCGGCCATCGACGATTTCGAAGACGAAGACCTGATCCCGCCGCAGGACATGGTCGTGACCATGTCGCACAAGGGCTACGTCAAAACGCAGCAGCTCGACATCTACCAAGCCCAGCGTCGGGGGGGCGTCGGCCGGTCGGCCGCCAAGACCCGCGAAGAGGATTACGTCGACAAGCTGTGGGTCACGCATACCCACGACACGCTGCTGTGCTTCTCGTCGCTGGGCAAGGTGTACTGGATGCGGGTGTTCCGCCTGCCCACGGGCGGGCGCGATTCGCGCGGCCGGCCGATCGTCAACCTGCTGCCGCTGGCGGATAACGAGCACATCAGCCAGGTGCTGCCGATCAAGGAATACCGCGACGACCATTACGTGGTGATGGTTACCAAGCGTGGCACCATCAAGAAAGTGCCGCTGGAGCAGTTTTCACGGCCGCGCAGTGTCGGCCTGATTGCGCTGGATTTGCGCGTTGACGACGAGCTGGTGTCGGTCGACATCACCGATGGCGAGCGCAACCTGATGCTGTTCACCCGCAACGGTCGCGTGTGTCGCTTTGACGAGTCCGCAGTCCGGGCGATGGGTCGCACGGCGTTTGGTGTGCGCGGCATCCGGCTGGCCGGTGATGACGCGGTCATTTCGATGATCGTGGATCGTGGCGAGCAGGTGTTGACCGTCAGCGAGAACGGCTACGGCAAGCGATCGGGCATCGAGGAATACCCGGTTAAAGGTCGCGGCACCCAGGGCGTGTTGTCGATGAAGCTGACCGAGAAAACCGGCAAGGTGGTGGCCGCCATTCCGGTTTCCGAAGGCGATGACATCATGTTGATCGCGGCGAGCGGGCAGCTGGTGCGTACGGCGGTGCGGGAGGTCTCAGTCCTCAGCCGTAACACGCAGGGCGTACGCCTGATCAACCTGAAGGGCACGCATCTGGTGGGGGTGGATCGTATCGACGCCTCGCTCATCGTCGAGAATGAGGGTGTCGGCGATGCGGTCACGCCGCCCGACGCCGGTGCCGATGACACCGCACCGCCCACGCCCGACACGGACCTCTGACATTTTCCCCGGCCGCCGTGACGGCGGCTATCAGCAAAGCAAAGGCATGAATCCGATTTATAACTTCAGTGCGGGCCCGGCGGTGTTGCCGGCAGACGTCTTGCGCCAGGTCCAGGAAGAGCTGCGCGACTGGCATGGCTGTGGCACCTCGGTGATGGAGATGAGTCACCGCGGTAAGGAGTTCATGTCCATTGCAGCGGCGGCCGAAGCGAACCTGCGTGAGCTGCTCAGCGTGCCGAGCAACTACAAGGTGCTGTTTCTGCAGGGCGGGGCGACGGGGCAGTTCGCGGCCATTCCTCTGAACCTGCTCGGTGCCGATCAGGTCGCCGACTACGTGGTGACCGGCAGCTGGGGCAAGAAAGCGGCCAAGGAAGCGCGCAAATACGGTGCGGTCAACATCGCTGCGCAGACTGAGGGGGCCTTTACCTCGATTCCCGATCCGTCCACTTGGCAGTTGTCCGCCAACAGCGCCTACGTGCACATCACCCCGAACGAAACCATCGAGGGCGTCGAGTTCCACGATATCCCTGATGTCGGTGACCGGCCGCTGATCGCAGACATGTCGTCCACGCTGCTCTCGCGGCCGATTGATGTCGCCCGTTACGGGATGATTTATGCCGGCGCGCAAAAGAATATCGGCCCGGCCGGCGTGGTCATCGTCATCGTGCGTGATGACCTGCTCGAGCGCGTCCGTCCCGAGTGCCCTAGCGTCCTGAGCTGGGCCGAGATGGCTGCCAGTGACTCCATGCTGAACACGCCGCCGTGCTTCAGCTGGTATGTCTCGGGCCTGGTGTTTGAGTGGATCAAGGCCCGCGGGGGCCTGGCGGCCATGGCCGACGTGAACGAAGCCAAGGCGGCGAAACTCTACGCCGCCATCGACAATTCGCCCTACTACGCCAACCCGGTGGATCCGCAGGCGCGGTCGTGGATGAACGTGCCCTTCACGCTGGCCAGCGCCGATCATGATGCCGACTTCCTGGCCGGGGCGAAGGCCGCCGGCATGCTGGCACTGAAAGGACATCGCTCGGTGGGCGGTATGCGCGCATCGCTATACAACGCCATGCCGGAAGCCGGTGTACAGGCGCTGATCGACTATATGGCCGAATTCGAGCGCACGCACAGTTAACGTATTTTCCACGGCTTTCCATAATTGAACACCGCAGGAAGATGATTATTCATCCGTTCTGCCGGGGTGTTCTTCTGTGTAAATCTGTGCCCATCTGTGGAAACAAAACATGTTCAAGGTCCTGACTCTCAACAACATTTCTCCCCTCGGCCTGGAGCGCCTGCCGCGTCAGGCCTATGAAGTGTCGTCGGACTGCAGCAAGCCCGACGCGATCCTGCTGCGCTCGTTCAAGATGCATGACATGCCCGTGCCGGAGAGCCTGCTCGCCGTCGGCCGTGCCGGGGCAGGGACCAACAATATCCCGGTAGGCGAGATGGCTAAGGCCGGGATTCCGGTGTTCAACGCGCCGGGCGCCAATGCCAACGCGGTCAAGGAGCTGGTTATCGCTGGCATGCTGCTGGCCGCACGCAACATCTGCCAGGCGCATGCCTACACCCGCGCACTGGAAGGCGACGATGCCGAGGTGGAAAAGCAGGTGGAGGCCGGCAAGAAGAAATACGCCGGCTATGAGCTTCCGGGGCGGACACTGGGCGTGATCGGCCTGGGCGCCATCGGATTCCGGGTGGCCAACGCAGCGCAGGCGCTGGGCATGCGGGTGCTGGGTTTCGATCCGCACATGACCGTTCGCAACGCCTGGCAGCTCAATGCCGGGGTCGAGCAGGCGGTGTCGATCGATGACCTGGTTTCGCGCAGCGATTTTCTGACCGTGCATGTGCCCCTGGTGGATGCCACCAAGAATCTGATCAATGCTGAGCGCATCGGCCTGATGCGTAAGGGCGGCGTGGTCCTGAATTTCGCCCGCGGTGGCATCGTCGATGAGGCCGCGGTGCTGGCCGCACTGGATAGCGGCCAGTTGGGCGCGTTCGTTACCGACTTCCCCACCAATCAGGGGCGTCATCACCCGAACGTCATCGCCCTGCCACACCTGGGGGCGTCGACGGCGGAAGCGGAGGATAACTGCGCCATGATGGTGGCCGACCAGGTCCGGGATTTCCTCGAAACCGGAACAATCCGCAATTCGGTTAACTTCCCCGAGGCCGATCTGCCGTTGCCCGGCGGCGTGTGGCGCATCGTGATTGCCAACGCCAACAAGCCGAATATGGTGGCGCAGATTTCTTCGGCGTTGGGTTCGCACGATGTCAACATTCATGACTTGCTCAACAAGTCACGCGGCGAGATTGCCTACACCGTGGTCGACACGGACTCTGATCCGGGGGCCGATGTGCTCGAATCGATTCGCGGGATTGATGGCGTGCTGAAGGTGCGCTTGATTCAACCGCGGGCCTGAGCGGGGCGTCCGCAGATTGCCCCGATGAATACCGACGACAAGCTGCAGCAGGCGCGTGGCCGCATCGACGCCATCGATGAACAATTGCAGGCGTTGATCACTGAGCGAGCGTTGATTGCGCAGGATGTCGCGCGGATCAAGGCCGCCGCGGGCGAAGGTAAGGACTGTTACCGCCCGTCGCGCGAAGCCGAGGTGCTGCGCCGTGTGCGCGAACGCAACACCGGGCCGCTGACTGGCGACGAGATGGTCCGGGTGATGCGCGAAATCATGTCGGCCTGCCTGTCGCTGGAGTCGCCGCTGGAAGTGGCCTATCTCGGCCCCGAGGGTACCTACACCCAGGGGGCGGTGCTCAAGCATTTCGGTAAGGCCGTACATCCGCGGCCGCTGGCGGCCATCAACGAGATCTTCCGGGATGTCGAGGCGGGTAACGCGGATTACGGTGTGGTGCCGGTCGAGAATTCGACCGAGGGCGTGGTTAACCACACGCTGGACATGTTCAGCAGTTCAAACACGCTGATCTGTGGGGAGGTGAGCCTGCCCGTGCATCATCATCTGCTGTCGGTCGGCGCGGCGCTGGATGGCATCACGGAGGTCTGCGCGCATTCACAGTCCTTCGCGCAGTGCCGACAGTGGCTGGATCGCAAGCTGCCGCATGCCGAGCGCGTGGTGGTGTCGAGCAATGGCGAGGCGGCGCGGCTTGCGGCCGAGCGCGGCGTCCACACCGCCGCGATTGCCGGCAAGCCGGCAGCCGAGCGTTACGGCCTGGGCATTCTGGCCGCCAACATCGAGGATGACCCGGATAACACCACCCGTTTTCTGGTCATCGGCAAGCAACTGGTGCCGCCCACCGGCAACGACATGACCACCATTTTGCTGTCGTCGCATAACCGGCCGGGGGCGCTGTACGACATGCTGCGGCCTTTCTCGGATGCCGGGGTGAACCTGACGCGGATTGAGTCGCGCCCGTCGCGCCGGGCGAACTGGGATTACAACTTTTTTGTCGATATCGAAGGCCATGCCGACGAGCCGGCCATCAGCCGCGTACTGCAGGACATGCAGCGCAATGTGGCCTTCTTCAAGTTTCTCGGCAGCTACCCCCGGGCCGTCACCTGAACGCCGCGTTGCATGGAAACCGCATGAGCATCGAAGATTACGCCCTCGTCGGCGTGCGGGGCATGGTCGCTTACGAAACCGGCAAGCCGGTGGAGGAAATCGCCCGCGATTACGGCGTGACCCGGATCAGCAAGCTGGCCAGCAATGAAAATCCCTTGGGGTGCAGTCCGCGTGTGCAGCAGCGACTGGCCCGCGGCGTCGACTGGTCGCGCTACCCGGATGGGGCCGGGCATGCGCTGAAGACCGCGCTGGTCGCTCATCACCCCGGCATCGATCGCGGGCAGATCACGCTGGGCAACGGCTCCAACGATATTCTCGAACTGCTCGCGCGGACCTTTCTGGCGCCGGGTCGCAACGCGGTGGCCAGCGCCCATGCCTTTGCGGTTTACGGCCTGGCCACCAAAGCCTGCGGCGCGGAATTGCGTGAGGTGCCAGCACGCCCGCTGGACGACCCCGAGCAGCCCTGCGGCCATGACCTCGAGGCGTTTGCGGCACACATTGATGCCGACACGCGCCTGGTGTTCGTGGCCAACCCCAACAACCCCACTGGCACCTGGGCGTCCGTCGCGGCCATCGAGGCGTTGCTGCAGCGGATGCCGGAGCACGCCCTGCTGGTGCTCGATGAGGCCTATTGCGAATACCAGCCGTCCGCCGAGCGGCCTCCGGTGGAGGACTGGCTGGCGCGCTACCCCAACCTGGTCGTCACACGCACCTTTTCCAAGGCCTACGGGCTGGCGGCCCTGCGCATCGGCTACGGCCTGTCGAGCCCGGTGGTGGCCGACTTGCTCAACCGTGTGCGCCAGCCCTTCAATGTCAATCAAATGGCCCTGCTGGCGGCGGAAGAAGCCCTGCAGGACACGGGCTTCATTGCCGAATCCGTGCGGGTGAATGCGGCAGGCATGGCGCAGTGGCACGCCGGGCTGACGGCGCTGGGCTTGTCGTGGCTGCCCAGTCGCGCCAACTTTGTCTGCGTCAACGTGAAACAACCGGGCCGGCCGCTGTTTGATGCCCTGCTGCGCGAGGGGGTCATCGTGCGCCCGGTGGGCGGCTACGGCTTGCCCGAGTTTCTGCGCATCAGTATCGGCACTGCCGACGAAAACCGGCACGGCCTCGATGCGCTGGCGCGGGTGCTGGCCGCGTAATGGCCGACGCGCCAATAATCAATCGGCTCTGCCTCATCGGGGTGGGCCTGATCGGCGGCTCGTTGGCCATGGCGCTGCGCGAGCGCGGGCTGGTAGGAGACATCACCGGGTACGCCCGGCGGGTCGAAACGCTGGATACGGCCCGGTATCTGGGCTTGATTGATCGCGGAGAAACCGATCTGGCGGCTGCGCTGGCCGGGGCAGACTGCGTGGTCATTGCCATCCCGGTGGGCCAATACCGCGCGCTCTTCACGCAGATGCAGCCGTTCTGGCCGACCCAGGCCGTGGTTACGGATTGCGGCAGCACCAAGGCCAGTGCACATGCGGACCTGGAGTCGGTATTTGGCGCCGTGCCGACCAACTTTGTGGCGGGGCATCCGGTGGCCGGGACGGAGCGCAGCGGGCCGGCGGCCGCGGTACCCGACCTGTTTCGCCATCGGCGCGTCATCCTCACACCCCATCCGCGCACCGAAGCTGCCGCGGTGCAACGCATCCAGTCGATCTGGCAGACGGTGGGCGCCACGGTGTCACTCATGAGTGACGCGCGCCACGATGACATCCTCGCCCGGACCTCACATTTGCCGCATCTGGTGGCGTATCAGTTGATCGGCACGCTCGCTGACACCCGTGATGCGGAGGAACTGTTTCGCTATGCCGCAGGTGGTCTGCGGGATCTGACGCGGATTGCCTCCAGCGATCCGGCCATGTGGCGCGATATTGTCTGCGCCAACCGGGAGGCCGTCGGTGCCGCGCTGGACGATTACATCGCGGATCTGCAGCGTCTGCGCAGTGCCGTGCAAGACAACGATGGGGCGCTGCTTGAGCAGCGCTTCGAACACGCGCGGAACACCCGCGATCACTGGATTCGCATGGCGGAGGCTGACTGATGCGCCTGGACTGGAAAGTAACCGCCTCGGTACCGCTGGGGGGCACCATCAGTATTCCGGGCGACAAGTCGGTGTCGCACCGGGCGTTGATGTTTGGCGCACTGGCCGAAGGCACCACTACCGTCCGGGCGTTTCTGAACGGGGCGGACTGCCTCGCGACCTTGCGCGCGGTGGAATCGCTGGGCGCCCGGGTGGAGAGGCTTGACAGCACGCACCTGCGCATTCATGGCCTGGGCGGGGCGCCGCTGCGCAGTCCGCCTCATGAGCTGGATCTGGGCAATTCGGGCACGTCGATGCGCTTGTTCTGCGGGCTGCTCGCCGGACGTCAGGTTAATGCGCGATTAATCGGAGACGCCAGCCTGAGCAGCCGGCCCATGCGCCGGGTGCTCGACCCGCTGGCGCAGATGGGGGCCCGCATTGAGTCGACCGGCTCGGGCATGGCGCCGCTGCACATTCAACCC
>JBDNBC010000006.1:0-5497 GCA_039768115.1 Oceanococcaceae bacterium | reverse complement strand
GCCACGGGTATCCGCAATACGGTGGTGTGGAAGAAGCTCTTCAAGTTCCAGCGTGATGGTGTGGTCGGCGCCATCGACAAGCTCAACCGCTTCGGCGGCTGCATCATCGCCGACAGCGTGGGCCTCGGCAAAACCTTCGAGGCCCTGGCGATCATCAAGTACCACGAGCTGCGCAACGATCGCGTGCTGGTACTGGCACCCAAGCGCTTGCGCGACAACTGGACGCTCTACAAGGCCAACGACAAGCGCAACGTCCTGGCGGCCGACCGCTTCAACTACGATGTCCTGAACCACACCGATCTCTCGCGCGACGGCGGCACGTCTGGCGACATCGATCTGTCGCACGTGAACTGGGGCAACTACGACCTGGTGGTGATTGATGAGTCCCACAACTTCCGCAATAAAGCCACGCACAAGGGCAAGGAATCTCGCTACGACCGTCTGATGCGACGGATCATCAAGGAAGGTGTCAAGACGCGGGTCCTGATGCTGTCGGCCACGCCCGTCAATAACCGCTTGGCCGACCTGCGCAACCAGATCGCCTTCGTCACGGAGGGCGACGACACCGCCTTGCTGGAACACGGCATCGCCAGCATCGAGGCGACCACCCGCAAGGCGCAGACCCAGTTCAACCGCTGGTTGAACCTCGACGAGTCCGAAAAGACACCCGCGAGGCTGGTCGAGATGCTGGGCTTCGACTACTTCACCCTACTGGATCACCTCACCATCGCTCGCTCGCGCAAGCACATCGAGAAGTACTACGGCACCAGTGAGACGGGGCGCTTCCCGGATCGTCTGCCACCGATCAACATCAAGGCCGATGTGGACCGTGCCGGCGAGTTCCGCAGCATCCGGGACATCAACCTCGAAATCCGGCGGCTCAATCTGGCCAGCTATGCGCCATTGCGCTACGTCCTGCCCCACAAACAAGCCGCATACGACGCAAAGTACAGCACCCAGATCCGCGGGGGCGAAAGCTTCTTCCGCCAGGTGGACCGCGAAGAGAGCCTGATCCACCTGCTGCGAGTCAACGTGCTCAAGCGCATGGAAAGCGCGGTGTCCTCGTTCACCTTGACCGTCGAGCGCCAGCTTCGCGACGTGGAGACCACGCTCGCACGCATCGAGGTTTCTGCTTCCGACATCGAGGAAATCGACATCGCCGACGTCGACATCGATGACCCCGCCTTCGAGACCTTGCTGGTCGGGCGCAAGGTCAAGGTACTGCTCAGCGACGTCGACCTCATCCGTTGGAAACAAGACCTGATCGAAGACCGTAACCGTCTGGCCACCCTGCTGGCCGCAGCCAAGCAGGTCGATGCTGCTCGGGACGCCAAGCTGGCCGCCTTGCGCAACATGATCGAGGACAAATGCTGCAACCCGATCAATGCCGGCAACCGCAAGTTCATCGTCTTCACCGCCTTCGCGGACACCGCCGAATACCTCTACGCGCAACTGGCGCCGTGGGCGAAGGCCACGCTCGGCATCGAGTCGGCGCTCGTTACCGGTGCGGGCCGAAATCAGAGCACGCTGCCACATCTGCGCAAGGACTTGGCGTCCATCCTTACGGCGTTCTCGCCGCGCTCCAAGGAGCGGCCGGCGGATTTGGCCGACGAGGGCGAGCTGGACCTGCTCTTCGCCACCGACTGTATTTCCGAAGGCCAGAACCTGCAGGACTGCGACTGGCTGATCAACTACGACATCCACTGGAACCCGGTGCGCATCATCCAGCGCTTCGGCCGGATCGACCGCATCGGCTCCCCCAACGAACGCATCCAGTTGGTTAACTTCTGGCCCAACATGGAGCTGGAGGAATACATCAATCTGGAACAGCGTGTCAGCGGCCGCATGGTGCTACTCGACGTCTCCGCCACCGGTGAGGAAAACCTCATCGAGCAACAGTCCGGCAACCCGATGAACGATCTGGAGTACCGGCGCAAGCAGCTGCTCAAGTTGCAGGACACGGTAATCGACCTGGAAGACCTGTCCACCGGCGTATCAATTACCGACCTGACGCTCACCGACTTCCGCATCGATTTGGCCCAGCACCTCAAGGCGCATCCCGGCAAACTGGACAACCAGCCGCTGGGCGCCTACGCCGTCACCACCAGCATCGATGCCGATATCCCGCCCGGGGTCATCTTCTGCCTGCGCGCCGAGGGCCCGGCGGCACACAAAGCCAAGGAATCGGACTACCCCTTGGCACCCCATTACCTCGTCCACGTCGGCGACGACGGTGCCGTGTTGCTGCACTACACCCAGGCCAAACGCATTCTCGACCGGCTCAAGCGCCTGGCGCTGGGTCGTGACCTGCCCGACGCTGGCGCCTGCGCCCGCTTCGACAAGGCCACCAAGCACGGCGAAGACATGCGCCATGCGCAAAAGCTGCTCGCAGCAAGCGTAGCGTCGGTTGTCGGCAAGAACGAGGAACGCGCAGTGGCCAGTCTGTTTTCGCCGGGCGGCACGCATGCCATCAAAGGCGAGTTCGCCGGAAGCAATGACTTTGAAGTGTTGGCATTCATGGTAGTGCTGTCCCAAGAGTGAACAGGAAACTTACCGAGAGCATGCGTTGAAGAATCTAGGGGACATTTATGGCTAGCGGAAAATTGCTCAGGCAACTGATCAAATCCGGCGTACAAGGGGATCTCGCCAGATTCCGTTCCGCCTCCGAAGCGGTCATCAAGGAAGAGCGCGAGAAGAACCATCATCTGCTCGCCAACGATCTCGAGCACCTGCTCTACGGCGATCAGGCCAAACCCGGTCCTGGCTCCCGCAGGCTGCATGCCGTGACCAATCTGCCCACGAACAAGGACAATGGTCTGGCGCTGCTCGAAGAGCGTGCCGTGATTCGAGAGGAAAAGGACATCATCCTCTCTGACGCTACGAAGTCGGCGCTGGATGAGATTCTGATGGAGCACAACCGTGCCGATGTGTTGCGATCCTTTGGGATGCATCCCGCGCAGAAGCTCTTGTTTTGTGGGCCGCCGGGTTGCGGCAAGACGCTGGCTGCGGAGGTCATCGCGCACAGCTTGTCGATGCCCCTGGTTCTGGTCCGGCTCGATTCGCTTATTTCATCCTTCCTGGGTGAGACGGCGGCCAATCTGCGCAAAGTGTTCGACTACGTGGCGAGTCAGCCGGTGGTGGCGCTCTTCGACGAATTCGATGCGCTGACCAAGGATCGTGGCGACAGCGCCGATCACGGCGAGCTGAAGCGCTCCGTGAACGCAGTCCTGCAGATGATGGACGGCTACCGTGGGGAGAGCATCCTCATCGCCACGACCAACTACGAGTCCCTGCTGGACAAGGCGGTGTGGCGGCGTTTCGACGAGATCTTGCGTTTCGAGCTGCCCAGTCTGGAGCAGATCAAACGCCTGCTGTCATTGAAGCTGTCCGGCATTCGACGAAATTTCGAGGCGGACGACGGCCAGGTTGCCTCGCAGTTCAAAGGAATGTCCCATGCCGATATCGAGCGCGTACTGCGCCGGGCGGTGAAGGAAATGATCCTGTCCGGACGGGAGTTCCTTGAGAAGGCCCACATCGATACCGCGCTGGCTCGCGAATACCGCCATAAGAGCTGAGTTGGGGGGGTAAGAGACTGTGGCTTACGAGCACCTGCGCCTGCAGCGAGAGGCACCGTCGACTGAACGGCATCCAAGACGACATCCCGGTGTTCGGCCGCCGGCCGACCCCCGAGCGCATGGCGCGATGTTGGCGCAGAAGCTCGTCGTGGCGCGAGGGCGAATCGACGCCGAAGATCTAGGTGGTTTCGATGACCGAAAGCTCCTTAAGATTCAACTGCGCGCTGGCGACAAGAGCGTTCCTGCATTCGACACGATTCCCGGTGTTGAGATCGTCAGCCAGGAAGACGAGTCCATCGTGCTGGCCTTCGCGACGGAAGAGGGTCTCGCCGAGTTCGAGAGTCGTCTCAGTACGCTCGCCCGCGACGGCGTGGTGACGCGCAAGGAGCTTCTGTTCGTCATCGAGGACTTCGACCACTGGACGCCCCAGGATCGTACCGGCGCAGCGCTGCGCGAGCAGGGGTTTCCCGCCGAGGAACTCTTCACGCTTGATGTGGAACTGTGGCCCCAGGAACGGCAGGACAGACGCCAGGCGCTTATGGAGGCGTTTTCCCGCTGGCTGCAGGAATACGGCATAGAGCGGCTGGATAGCCTCACGCAGCCTTCCCTCCTGATGGTGCGGATGCGCTGTACGCGAGAGCAGGCGGATCGGGTCCTGCGGCATCGCGACGTGCGCACGGTCGACCTTCCTCCGCGACTCGGCATTGCCGTTCAGTTGCTGCTCACTGACGTCAACCAGTTTCCCGCTGTCTTGCCTCCAGATGGCGGCGCTCCGTCCATCGCCGTACTCGATTCGGGACTGACGCCTGGACACCCCTTGCTGGGGCCGGCAGTGGGCGATGCACAAGGCTACCTTTCTCCCCATCGGACCCCGCATGACGATCAACCCTGGCACGGAACTTTTGTCGCCGGCTTGGCGCTGTATGGGGACGTGGGGGCTGCGATCCGGGACGGGCGCTTCGTCCCGCAGCTCCGGCTGTTCTCCGGGAAGGTCTTCAATGACGACGGCAACGACCAGACCGAGTTCGTCGAGAAGGCGGTGGAGGAGGCTGTGCGCGAGTTGCACGGCCAGTACGGGTGTCGTGTCTTCAATCTGAGCTATGGCGATCTCAACAAGGTCTATGACGGGCGCCACGTTCGCGGCCTGGCCTACACCCTGGATCGCCTGACGCGAGAGCTCGGTGTCCTGTTCGTGGTGCCCACCGGCAACCTGCACCTTCCCGAGCTGCCAGACGACGCGCGAGAACGCTATCCCGACTATCTGCTTGCCGACTCCGCGCGCTTGCTCGATCCGGCCACTGCCCTGAACGCGCTCACGGTAGGCGGTATTGCGCAGAACGAAGCGACGAGGGACGCGCAGCGGCATCCGAACGCCCTTGAGGATCAACCATTGGCGCGAACTGACCAGCCGTTTCCGCTCACGCGATGCGGCTTATCGATCAATGGCGCGATCAAACCCGATATCGTCGAGCATGCCGGCAATGTCGCGCTGATGCGGGCGGTTGCACGTCCGCGGCATGCAGGGTTGGGCGTGGTCTCGCTCAACGGCGGCTTTGCCGGCGGACCAGGGTTCAGCGAAGACATTGGGACGAGCTATGCTGCCCCGGTCGTCGCGCATAAGGCGGCGAGGGTCCTGGCCGAACTGCCGAATGCCACCCCGAACTTGTTGCGTGCGTTGATCGGCGCGCATGCCAGCTGGCCACAAGCCTGCGAGACCTTGCTCAACCCCGACGGCAACGGTGAAGGGCGCGACAAGCTGCTGCGTCTGATCGGCTATGGGTGTGTCGAGGATGCTGCCCTCTTTCGTTCGCTGGACCACACCGTCACCTTGCTGACCGAAGAGCGCATCGGCAACGACCAGCACCATTTTTTCGAGCTGCCGCTGCCTGACAGCTTCTGGGCGGGCGGCCGCCGTACTAGGG
>JBDNBC010000005.1:0-2732 GCA_039768115.1 Oceanococcaceae bacterium | reverse complement strand
GCCGGCACCGCAAACTGGCCGTAGCTGTTGAGCACCCCGCCGGCCATGGCGGTGAGCGAGATGAACATCAGATACGGAAACGTCCAGCGCAGCATGTCGGCGCCCAGCGCGAACTGCGCCGGATCATCGGCGAACCCCGGGGCGAACAGGCCCATCAGCAACGGGCTGGCCAGGCAGCCCACCAGGGTGATGGCGCCCAGCACCCCGCCCAGGGTGCCGCTGACCCGGGAGAGCAGATCGCTCACATCTTCGTGCGTGCCCCGGGTGCGGGTTTCGGTGAACACCGGCACGAACGACTGCGCAAACGCCCCCTCGGCAAACATGCGGCGCCCGAAGTTGGGAATTTTCAGCGCCACCAGAAAGGCGTCCATGCCCGCCCCTGCGCCGAAGGCGGCGGCGAACAGGATGTCGCGCACAAAGCCGAGCACGCGCGAGATCAGCGTCATTCCGCCGACCACTGCTGACGACTTCATTAAAGAGGTGCTCATCCAGCGCGCGATTGTAGCGGTCCGGGCGCGCGCGACAGAGTCCGCGCCTGCGCCACAAGCTGGGGCGCAACACCCAGCGGGCCCGGCGGGGGCCGTTGCAGGCCCCGGACAGGCCCAGCCGGGCGCGCACAAGGCGCGGCCCGCGCCGGGCGGATCAGCCGATCAGCCGGCCGCGATCACCCTCACTGCTTGCGGAACAGAAAAATGCCCCAGGCGAGATGCCCCTGCCGACCGCCGTTCACCCAGTGCGCCAGCCCGGCTTTCATGCGGCTGATGTAATCGTCACTGACCCGGCCTTGCAGCTCCGGCGTGAGGCGGATCAGCTCCTCGCGCACCCGGCCGTAATGGCGGGTGAGCTGAGGGCTGTGGTCTTCAAAGCCCTGGTCGGTCAGCCCCAGCGACGCGGCGGTGCGCAGGTAGAAGCCGGGCGTGCCCAGGCTTTGCAGATGAATGCGCGCGAGGATGGGGTCGAGCACGCCGTCGGGGCAGTCGTCGGCCGCCATCGGGTCGGTCATCACGAACTCGCCGCCCGGTTTGAGCACCCGGGCAACCTCCGCCAGCACCTGCGCGCGCTTGCCGCTGTGCAGAATGGCGTCCTGCGACCACACGACATCGAAATGGTTGTCGGGATAGGCCAGCGATTCAAAGCTGGCATCGACCACGTCGATCAGGTGATCGAGCCCCTGTTCGACATTCATCGCCCGGTTGCGCTGGTTCTCCACCTCACTGAGATTCAGCGCGACGCAGTGGCAGCCCACCGTCTTGGCAAGATGCCGCATCGACCCGCCGTAGCCCGCGCCGATGTCCAGCACCCGGGCATCGGCGTTCAGTTGGGTCAGGCGCTGCACCATGCGGGTGACGGTGCGGTGGCTGGCCGGCGCGATGGCTTCGTCGTCGTGCGCGTAAAGCCCCACGTGAATGTCTTCGCCGCCCCAGACGTGAAAGTAAAAATGATCGGCGTCATCGCTGTTGTAGTAGTCGCGGGCGATGTCGACGGCGGCCTGATCGGTCGTGCTCATACGTGGCCCTTCGCAAGATCGGCAGCGGTGGCTTCTTCATCCGTCTCGTAGTGCTTGTGCGCGACGTGGATGTAGAAATCGGGCTGCGATTCGGGATGCGTTTCCTGAAAATCGCCGTAGGTCTCGATCCGCTGGAAGCCCACCTCGGTCATCAGCCGCCGGGTGTAGTCCTTGCGCAGCGGAAACATGTTGAGGTGATATTGCGAGCCGTCCGGGAAGCTGTAACGAAACCGGGCCAGTCCCTCATCCATGTGCTCGGGCTCGGCACTGACACGGTCGCCGCAGTAGTAATACTTGTGCTTCGAGGAGAAGCCTTCGTCGAGAATCTGGTCGTAGTTGCGCTGGTCGAGTATCAGAATGCCGTCGTGGCGCAGCGCGGCGTAGAACTCGGCGAGCGCCTTGCGGCGGTCACGCTCGGAAAACAGGTGGGTGAACGAATTGCCGAGGCAGATCACGGCATCGTATTTGCCGTTGATGTCGCGGTTGAGCCAGCGCCAGTCGGCCTGCGCGGTGCGCAGAATCAGCCCGTAGCGGCGGCCGTTGCTGAACGCCATCGACAGCATTTCGGGGCTGCCGTCGGCGCTGATCACTTCAAAGCCTTCGCGCGCCAGACGCACCGAATGAAAGCCGGTGCCGGTGGCCACATCGAGCACGGTGCGCTTGCCGTACTGTTTCAGCAGATCGATGAAGAAACGCCCTTCGGACTCGGCGCGACTTTCCCAGTCGATCAGCTCGTCCCACTTCTCGACGAAAGAAGTGACGTATTCCTCTTGATAATGTTGCGAATCGCGCATGGCGATCGGGTTGGATCCAAACCTCTGCGGGCCTTGGACAGTCATGTTGTCTCCCTGTATGAACGTGGATGACAACGAAACGCAGCGGGCCGTGGCAATACGGGGTGGTACACCACAGAGCAAACACGCTTCGCCGTCTGGAGGGGCTCCGACCGGCGGTCGGACGCTCCAACGGGTGGGTGGTAGCTTTGTCAGCCGGTGGCACCCTACCGGCATTCCCGCCTAAAACCAAGGCCGCCGCCTGTCACGGAGGGGCCCATCGGGGCCCGAAAGATGCCGGCCCCAAGACCTGAAACGCCGCGCCAACCGACGCGCCCCCGAGGGCGCTTTGATCAGGTCGGTGGGGGCGGTTCCGGCGCCACAGTGGGCTCGGCCTGAGCGGCAGCGGCGTCTTCCCACATGGCTTCCAGCGCCACCGCCGAGGTCCGCAG
>JBDNBC010000004.1:0-3281 GCA_039768115.1 Oceanococcaceae bacterium | reverse complement strand
GTCGCGCAGGGCCTGGGTGTGCGCCAGGGTCTGCTGGGCCTGAGTGCGCGCCGATTCGGCTTCGTAGACGCGTGCCTGCTCGGCGTTGATGGCCGCTTCGGTCTCGCGCAGGGCGCGCTCCGCCTGCTCGCGCGCCGCACGCGCGGCGGCCAGGGCGTGCACGGCGGCGTCCTGCGAGGTCTGCTGCGCGGCGATCTGCTGCGCGATGCCCGCCGATTCTTGCGCCACCGCCTGGGCCCGCAGGTACAGCAACTCGGCGCGTAGACGCCGCTCGTCGGCCTTGAGCGTGGTGTATTTCTCGGCATTGGCCGCCTGCCTGGTCAACGCCTGGATGCGACCGTCAATTTCACCCCGCAGATCGTTGAGACGATCGAGGTTCTCGCGGGTGGCGCGGATGCGGCTCTCGGTCTCGCGACGCCGATCCTTGTACTTGCTGATGCCGGCCGCCTCTTCAAGCCATTGCCGCAGTTCTTCGGGCTTGGCCTCGACCATGCGGCTGACCATGCCCTGCTCAATGATGGCGTATTGATTCTTGCCGCCGAGTCCGGTGCCGAGAAACAGGTCGGTGACGTCACGCTTCAGGCATTTGCGCCCGTTCAGAAAATACTGCGAGCCGGCGTAACGGCCGAGCTCGCGGCGCACCGAGATTTCGCTGTAGGCGGCATAGCTGCCGGTGATCTGCCCGTCCTGATTGTCGAACAGCAACTCCACGCTGGCACGGCCGATCGGCTTGCGGGTTCTGGAGCCGTTGAAGATGACGTCTTCGGCATCGGCGCCGCGCAGGTTTTTCATGCTGGACTCGCCCAGCACCCAGCGCACCGCGTCAATGATGTTGGACTTGCCGCAGCCGTTCGGACCAACCACGCTCGTCAGGTTGGACGGCAGCAGCAACTGGGTCGGATCGACAAAAGATTTGAAGCCGGCGAGCTTGATCCCCGACAGGCGCATGCGATTTCCGTGAATTGAAGATCTGAAGCCCGTCGCGTCTGACAACGTGCATGACGGCAAGCCTCCCCACACCGGGCCAGCCCGCTTAGGGGCAGCCCCACTGAACCGCAGGTTACGGCGCGCCCGCTCAGGCGTGTCGCAATAGTTTAATTTAGCGCGCCCTGCCCCGTCGCCCCGATCTGATTCGCCCATGACCCCACACGCTTCGCAGTCACTCGAAACCTTTCCCAACCCCGCGCCGACCCGCGATTACGTCATCCGCATGCGCCTGCCGGAGTTCACCTGCTTGTGCCCCAAGACCGGGCAGCCGGACTTCGCGACGCTGTATCTGGAATACATTGCCGACCAGCAGTGCGTGGAACTGAAAAGCCTGAAGCTCTATATCTGGAGCTTCCGCAATGAGGGCTGCTTCCACGAGGCGGTCACCAACCGCATGCTCGACGACCTGGTGGCGGCCACGCGGCCGCGCTTCATGCGCCTGACCGCGGTCTTCAACGTGCGTGGCGGTGTGTACACCCACGTGACGGCCGAACACTGCACGCCGGGCTACGTGCCCTCGCTGCCGCCGCCGGCCTGGCATGTCGACCCCACGGGGGCCGGACTTACGCCAGGGGTCTGAGCGGTGGACGCTTAAGTCTTCTGCCCGGACGCGAGCAGCCCGGCCAGCACCTTGACCGTGACCCAGCGGGCGTGCCCCATATCGCCCCGGTAAACCCAGACCGGATCGCCGGGCCCGCCAAGGCTGGACACGATGAGACCGGCGCCGGCGAAGTTCTGGTCACGCGTGTCTTCATTGATCGTCACCAGGGCAGCGAGGCCAGCGGCTTTTGCAGCCGCCAGGCCCATGGCGGAATCTTCAACGGCCACACACTGGGCGGCCGTCAGGCCCATGCGCTGCAGGGCCAGCTGGTACAGCATGGGATGGGGCTTTTTGTGGGTGACCTCTTCGCCACTGGCAATCACCTCGATTGCCGCGCGCAACTCGGGACGCAGGCTAAATTCCAGCACCGGGTCCAGCGTGCGCCGCGACGCGTTGGAGACGATGGCCAGGCGAATGCCGGCATCCCGCGCCTCGCAGATCAGCCGCTCGACCCCGGCGCGCAACGGGATCTGACCCGCCGCGACCCGGTCGCGAAAGAAATCGGACTTGAGCTGATGGACCTTGGCGATCCACTGGTCCGGGTCGCGCGCAACGGCGGCGGATTCTGGCCCCAACTCCGGGGCGTAGGCATCCAGATAGTGGCGGATGCGTTCACGCCCTCCGGGCTGCTTGAGCAGCGTGCGGTACAGATCGCGATCCCAACGAAACGGCACGCCCAGCGAGTCGAATGCCTGATTGTAGGCGGGATGGTGTCCTAACCCTTCAGTGTCGGCCAAGGTGCCGTCGACATCGAAGAGGATCGCTTCGAGCGTCATGCCGCAAGCCCAGCGTGGCGGGAGACCGATTTCATGGCGAACCATTACGAATGAAAGGACGCGCGGAATCTATCAAACTCGGCTGAATGAGGACGAAAGGACGATTTGCGCCGACACCGAGCGGGCCGCTGCACGAGGGCTCGCTGCAAACGGCAGCGGCGAGCTGGATCAGCGCCCGCCGCCAGAACGGCCAATGGTGGGTGCGCATCGACGACCTGGATGCCGCACGCTGCCCGCCCGGCGCAACGGCCTGCATCCTGCAGCAATTGGAGGCCTACGGCCTGCACTGGGACGGGCACCCTGTCTACCAGACGCAGCATGTCGAACGGTATCGCCACGCGCGTGAGGTACTGGCCCGGGCCGGCGCGCTCTATCCCTGTGACTGCACCCGCGCCGAGCGACGCGCGCGGCTGCAGGAGACGCCTGCGGCCTACGATCAGCATTGCTGGCGTCATCCCCACACGCCGGCCCGAACCCCGGCCTGGCGCCTGATACTGGATGACGCTGATCTGCACTGGAACGACCAACTGCAAGGCCCGCAACACGCCACGCGCGCGCAATTGGGCGACCCGATCATCTGGCGCCAAGACGACATCCCCGGTTACGCCCTGGCGTGCGCGGTTGATGAATCCGCGATGGCGATCACCGAAGTGGTCCGCGGCGACGATCTGAGGCAGGAGACCGCGCCGCAATTGCAAATTGCCCGAACGCTGGGCCATCGCCCCGCGAAATACCACCACGTGCCGCTGGTCATGGACGCGTCAGGCCGGAAGATGAGCAAGCAGAATCATGCGGCGCCCCTGCCTGCTGACCCCAGCGGCATGTCGGCGGCGATGCTGCGCGTGCTCACCCGGCTGGGACACACGCTACCGCCAATGCTGCACCGTGCAGCGCCCGTGCTGCAGCTGCGCTGCGTT
>JBDNBC010000003.1:0-12150 GCA_039768115.1 Oceanococcaceae bacterium | reverse complement strand
GCGCGTTGCCGAGCAGGTGATGCAGCAGCAGCTTGAGCTTGTCAGGTTGTCCGTGGGTGGGGGGCAGGTCATCCCGCGTGACCTGTGCACCGTGCGCGCTGATCCGGCTTTGGAAATCTTTGCAGCAGGCATCGAAAAGTGCATTCATGTCGACCGCCTGTAGTGGCTCCGGTCGCCCGAGCTGGGCGTACTGGCGCAGACCCAACACCATGCCGCTCATGCGGGTGACGGCCGTCAGCAGGTAATCCAGGCAGAGGCGTCCGTCGGCATCCAGCTGCTCCCGGTTCGTGCTCAGCAGGCGCTGACCCAGTGCGGTGACACTGCGCAGCGGTTCCTGTAAATCATGTGAGGCGATGAACACCAGTTGTTCGATGTCCGCGTACGCGCGCTCCAGTTGCCGCTCGCGCTCGCGCCGGGCCTGCAGGTGCTCGTACATGGCCAGGCTGGTGTGCATGGCTATGAACATGCGGTCAGCGGTCAGTTCGGCTTTGCTGTGGTAATCGTCGATCTCATAGCGACGGATCACCTCACGCGCGGGGGCCTGCCCGGGCTGGCCCGTGCGCAGAATGATCCGGATCACCCGATTATCGAGTGTGTCGCGGATGTGCTGGATCACATCGAATCCGGCCGCTTCGCTTTCCATCACCACGTCCAGCAGGACCACGGCGATATCGCTCTCCTGATCCAGGGTCCGGATCGCTTCCGCGGCCGAGCGCACATCGATCAGTTGCAGCGGGCGATCACGAAAACGAAAGCCGTCCAGGCTCAGCGCGGTGACGCGATGCACTTCGGGTTCGTCATCCACCACCAGCACCTTCCAGCAACCCGGACCATATGAGGCCTCCTCCTCGGCTGTCAGATGGAGGACGTCGGCATCATCGGCTGCGGCCGTGGGCGGCGGATTGGCCGCAAACTGCGTGGCCTGCTCAGGCCGGGGACGGATTGGGGTCGTCATTCGCGGATGCTGCTCCTGCGCGCAGTTCATGGCGTCGGACCGGGAATCTGCGTCTGCAGGCGTGTCGCGAACTGCTGCAGCGTGTGCTGCGCCTTGGCCACACACTCGCAATACAGCTGGATGAGTTCCTGCTCGGGCGCTTCGAAGCGCTGATCTCCTGACACATACAGAAGGTGGCGCGTACCGCTAGGTGTCGTGTAGACCACCGTTAACGCCGAATCTTCGCTATGAAAATCGCCGATGCTGCGGCTGTTGTCGGCCACTTCCTTGAGCCACGAGTAGACGGCGGGTGGCAGGTTTTCGCGCGCACTCTGGCCGATCAATGCGGCATAGCGACCCGTGCCGGCCAGGATGGCCATATCGCATTCGCCATTCTCCGCGGCCAGGCCGTCCAGGCACAGCACCAGTGCTTCGTCGTCGAGGTAGAGCAGGGCCGCCAGTTGCTCGAGCACGCCTTGTGCGAAGGCTTCCATCGACTGCAGCGTAAACAGCTGCGTGGCCGCTTCAATGATCTTGCGCAGGCCCCGCCGACTGCGGTCCAGCGCAATCAGATCCCGATAGGAGGCGATGCTGGTATGCATCACCGAGAACATCTTGTCCTGGGTCAGCTCGGTTTTTTGCTTGTAGTCGTTGATGTCGTATTCGGCGATGACGCGGCGCTCGGGCGCCTGCCCCGGCTGGCCGGTGCGCAGGATGATCCGGGCGAAGCGACGTTTGGCGATTTCCCGGACATGGCGAACCAGCTCCAGGCCGGCATGCTCGGTCTCCATCACCACATCGACCAGCATCACGGCAATGTCGGGCGTGCTGTCGACGACCTCGGCCGCCTCACGTCCTGAATAGGCGTGCAGAAAGCGGAGTCCGCGCCCGGCGAACTGGAAGTCGGAAAGGGCGAGCGTGGTGATGTCGTGCACTTCCTGCTCGTCATCCACGATGAGCACCAGCCAGCCTTCGCGAACCTCGTTTTTGGCGCCGTCTTCAATCAGGAGTAGGTCATCGTTCATGCGGGCGCGTCCAGAGGAAAGCGGAGTTCGAAAGTGGCGCCCTGCTCGCTCTCAGGCAGGGTGATGCGGCCGCCGAGCGTCCGCGTGACCAGATTGAACACGATATGCATGCCCAAGCCGCTGCCGCCCTGGCCGCGCTTGGTGGTGTAGAACGGATCAAAAATGCGTTGCCGGGCCTCGCGGCTGAGTCCGCAGCCATCGTCGGTATAGCGCAACAGCACCGACTCGCCGTCATGCTGGGCGTGGATGGTGATCCGGCCGTGATCGCGGCCTTCGAAGCCGTGGATTACGGAGTTCATGATCAGATTGGTGAGAATCTGCGAAATCGCCCCGGGGTAGCCGTTCAGCACCAACCCCTCCTCACAACGGAAGTCCACGCTGTACGGCAATTTCTTCAGGCGTGGACGCAGACTCACCAAGGTCTCTTCCACGTACTCCTTCAGCGCAAAGCGCCGCCGCTCGCCACTGGTCTGATCGACCGCCACCTGCTTGAAGCTCTGGATCAGTTCGGCGGCCCGGCCCAGGTTCTTGACGATCATGTCGCCAATCTCGCTCGCCTGGCGCACATAACGATCCAGCGCGGACCGGCGCAGCGCACCCTCGGCATATTCGGCAGCGAGCTCATGTGACCGCGACTGCAAGGTGGAGGCCGCCGTGTAGGCCACGCCGATCGGGGTGTTGATTTCGTGCGCGACGCCGGCGACCAGGCCGCCGAGGGAGGCCATTTTTTCGGACTGAACCAGCTGGTCCTGGGTATTGCGTAGCTGTTCCAGCGCCTGATTCATTTCGGCGTTGGCATGGTCGCGCTCCTGCACTTGCCGCTGCAGCAGTTCCTTGGCCTCGCGCAACTCATCGTCGCGCTGCGCCACACGCTCGAGCATGCCGTTGAAGCCTCCGGCCAGAGCGCCGATTTCATCCGGCCCGATGACCGCCGAACGCAGGCTGTAGTCATTGGTGGCGGCGACCCGCTGCATCAGCTCATAGAGGGCGAGAATCGGTTGGGCGACCGTGGATTCCACGATGCGGCTGAAACTCACGGCCAGCAACGACACCAGCAGCGTGACCAGGAGCCCGCCCCAGGCGACCGCTTCAATCTGACGCCAGAGCTTGCTGAGATCGGCATCGATCAGCACCTCGCCAATGGGGTCGGTCTCCAGCGTGATCGGATGAATGACCTGCATGACCTGAGCGCGGGCGCTTTGCGGCTGCGGCAGCGGTTGCGGATGACAGGCCGCGGTGTCGCCGGGTCGATGATATTCGGCAAACAGCCCGGTCGGCCCGGACACCCCGCGGCGATAAATGCAGGCACGGATCACGTCCGGCGTGCTGGAGAGTGCAGAAACCGTTTCGGTAGCGGCTCCCGCGTCTTGGAAGACCAGTGCGGCGCTGGAGTTGGCCGCAATGATCTGGGCGCGAGCGCTGAGGTCTTCGCGCATCTGGGTGGCTGCGGCAAACCAGGCGTAGCTGATGTAGATGGCCATCACCAGTAACAGCGTGACCAGCGCCGTCCCGACGACGGTGAGGCGCAGCTTGGGTCGCAGCGGCGCCCGCCGCAGCTTGTCGCGCAGCCGCTGGATCATGGGGACGGTCCCGTCGGGTGGGGGACGATTTCAGCCAGCCGCAGCAGCTTGGAGCTGATCCGCAGTCCGGATTCCTCGACCGGCGCAAGTGCGACTTCAAAGCGCAGTTTTCCCTGCGCCTGCTTGAGCCGCAGGATGCCGCCCGCGCTGATGAGCAGCGGTGCTTCGCCGACGCTGAGAATCGGCCGTCCGCGCAGCGTCCGCAGCGTGGCAACGATTGCGGCGTCCTCCAGGTCGTGGCCGAGATAGACGATGGCACAGTCCAGCACATCGGCGACCTGCTCGCGGATGACCAGCGGACGGTCGCGCACCTGCTTCCCGGACAGTTCGCTGCGTGTGGTCTGGGCAAATTCGGGGGCGCCCTGGATGCACAGATGAAAATCGCCCTCGTTGTGTGGCCAGTCGACAAACTTGGCGACGTTATAGAGAAAGGCCGCCTTGATTCGCTGTGCCAGATCGTTGGCGACTGCGGGAGTCGACGCCAAGAGCGCCGCCAGCAGAACACAGGTGCGGACGGATCCGCGTGTGCGGGTGGGGTGCATCAGAGCGCCCCTGGCGTCCAGGTGAAGGTCAGGAACACGCTACGCTCGACGGCGGATGCGCGCCCCCATTCGCGATGACTGGGATTGAGCAGGCTCTGGCCGGTGAGCGCGAGCTGCCAGTGCGGCTGCCACTGCCAGCCGATCTGCAGGTCGAGTTCGGTGTAGCCGGGCAGCTCAAAATCCGCCAGAGCGCTGACGTGACGCAACTGCCCACCCACTTGCCAGCGCGGGCTCGGATCCCAGTCCCAGCGCAGCCAGGCCTGGTGCCGTGGCGCTTGATTCTCTGCCGCTTCGGTCTGCACATCGGCCGTATCGGCCTGGGGTTCGAGGTCCAGGTTCAGGTAGGCGTAGGCCAGATGCAGTTTCAACGTGGGACTGGCTTGCCATTGGCTGGTGATTTCCACACCACTGGCTTCTGCCGTGTAGTTGTTGACGATCAGCGGGATGTCGGGGGCACTGGCCGGTTCCACGCCGCGCAGCTCGTCGTAGGCTGTGAAGTGCGTGGCGATGTCCACGATCAGGTTATCGCGCAGCACGTGGCGCATGCCGAGTCCGTAAGACCAGCTTTCCTCGGGTTGGAAGTCGCGGTTGCCGCGGGCGCCGACCTCTGGCAACGGGATCAGTACATCCGCATCCAGCCGGTTGGGCAGACGCAAGGCCCGCGACACCTTGGTCCAGAGTGTGGTCCGCGGATTCAGCGCATGGCGCAGGCGGATACTCGGCTGGATGTCAGCGTCGCTGAAGTCGTTATGTTCGAGGCGCGCATTCAGGATCAGATCGGTGTCGGGGCGCAGCGCAATCTCGTCGGAGACAAAAATGTTGGCGCTGCGCACCGTGCGTTCAGCCGGGGTGAAGACGATCAGTGGCGGGTTGTCCTGCGCATCGCGGGAGAGGCGATAGCCCGCGCCCCAGACGATGCGATGGCGTGCGCCCCAGTCCCGCGCATGCTGAAACTGCAGATCCCAGGTGTCGCGTACCTCACCGAAGGTGCCATGCTGGGTGCGTTCGGTATGGTCCCAGAAGAGTTGCAGCGACAGACGGGCGCCGTCGTCGAGCAAACGCGACCAACGCGCCAGCAGGTTGGCGCCACTTTGCTCGTTGTCATCGCCATTCGGATTGAGGGCCGGGTCGAAGTTCTGCAGCCCATTCTGGTAGCCATTGGCGATGACCGTGAGCTGACTGTGGTCGGCGGGCGCCCAGTCTGCGCGCAGGCCGACATGGGTCATTTGCATGCCGTCGTGGGCGCGCTCGGCGTCGGTGGTGCGGATCGCATCGCGCTCCCAGTGCCGCAGATGGGCGCGCCAGGCCCCGTGCTCGCCGATCTGATCGCCGTAGCGCACACCGGCGAACGACTGCAGTTCATCGCCACCACCGGCATAGGTCAGTAGCCCCTGCGTGTCCGCCGCCGCTTTGGTGACGATGTTGATCACGCCATTGACGGCGTTGGAGCCCCACAAGGTCGCCGCCGGACCGCGGATCACTTCGATCCGCTCCAGGTCCGGCATGAACACGTCCTGGGCGTCCCAGAACACGCCGGAAAACAGCGGCGAATAGATGCTGCGTCCGTCGATCAGGACTTCAAGCTTGTCGGCAACGTCGCCATTGAATCCGCGTGCGGAAATGGCCCAGCGTTGACCATCAACACGAGCCACGTGCAGGCCTGGCACCAGCCGCAAGGCCTCGGGTAGCGTTTGTGCGCCGCTGCGGCGAATTTCATCCCCGGTCAGCACGTAGATGGCTGCGGCCGCATCTGCCAGTGCCTCGGCCTGCTTGGATACCGAGGTCACTTCGATATCGAGCAGCGCCTCCAGGCTGAGCTCGGTCAAATCTTCCGGGAGCCCGGCCTGAGCGGCAGCACCTGCTGTCAGCGCGCTGCCCAGCCCGATCATGAGGAAATACCTGGATGCCCGCATGGCAGGACTCCTGTCTGGTTGCCACGACAGGGTTCATCGCGACCGATTCGATTAGATCCGGCGCTATGTGAAGAAGCCGTCAAGTGGGCAGGGCATTCTGAGGGGGACAGTCACATGCAGCGAGCGGCCAGTGCCGCGACGAAGTCCTGCGGCAAATTGCTGCACAGCAACAAAACCCCTAGACTGCCCGGCTTGCTCGGGGATCAACCTGGGCGCGGCCCGTCGCCAACACCTGCGCGCAGAGCCTTCTCCTCTCACAATTACAGGCTCTCGATGTCGTCATTCCGCCACGAATGGTTCTCCAATGTTCGCAATGACCTGCTCGCCGGATTGGTGGTGGCGCTGGCCCTGATCCCGGAGGCCATCGCCTTTTCAATCATTGCCGGGGTCGATCCCAAGGTCGGCCTGTATGCGTCGTTCTGTATTGCCGTGGTCATTGCGTTTGTCGGGGGCCGGCCGGGCATGATCTCGGCGGCGACCGGCGCCATGGCCCTGGTGATGGTGACGCTGGTCAAGGAGCACGGCCTGGAGTATTTGCTGGCCGCCACGGTGCTGACCGGCGTGTTTCAGATCATCGCCGGTTGGGTGCGGCTGGGCGTGCTGATGCGCTTTGTGTCGCGCTCGGTGGTGACGGGTTTCGTCAATGCACTGGCCATCCTGATCTTCATGGCGCAGTTACCCGAACTGACCAACGTCAGCTGGCACGTATACGCGATGACGGCGGCCGGATTGGCCATCATCTACGGCCTGCCGCGCCTGACCACGGCCATCCCATCGCCGCTGATCACCATCGTGGTGCTGACGGCCGTAGCGATGGTGCTGGGGCTGGATATCCGCACCGTTGGCGACATGGGTGAGCTACCGGACAGCCTGCCGGTCTTTTTGCTGCCGGACATCCCGCTGACCTGGGAGACGCTGGCGATCATCTTCCCGTACTCGCTGACGCTGATGGTGGTCGGCCTGCTGGAGTCGCTGATGACGGCGACCATTGTTGATGACCTCACCGACACCAAGAGCAACAAGGACCGCGAATGCGTGGGGCAGGGCGTGGCCAACATCGCCAGCGGCTTCATCGGCGGCATGGCCGGCTGCGCGATGATCGGCCAGTCGGTGATCAACGTGAAATCCGGCGGCCGTGGGCGCCTGTCCACGTTCTCCGCCGGCATCTTTTTGCTGATCATGGTGGTGTTTCTGGGGGACTGGGTCGGCCAGATCCCGATGGCGGCGCTGGTCGCGGTGATGATCATGGTGTCGATTGGCACCTTTCAGTGGAGTTCGCTGCGCAGCCTGCGCGAACATCCGCCCAGCTCCAGTGCCGTGATGATCGCCACGGTGGTGGTCACCGTGGCCACCCACGACCTGGCCAAGGGCGTGCTGACCGGTGTGCTGCTGTCCGGCTTTTTCTTCGCCCACAAGGTCGCGCACATTCTGCGTATCCGCTCGCAGGCCGAGGATGAAGGCCGCCGCCGCACCTACACCATCATGGGTCAGGTGTTCTTTGCCAGTGCTGACCGCTTCGTCAATGCCTTCGACTATCAGGAAGTCATCGAAACCGTGCGGATTGATGTCAGCCGCGCGCATTTCTGGGACATCACGGCGGTCAGCGCGCTGGACAAGGTGGTACTGAAATTCCGCCGCGAGGGCACGGCAGTCGAAGTTATCGGCCTCAACGAGGCCAGCGTCACGCTGGTGGACAAGTTCGGCGTGCACGACAAGGACGGCGCCGAAGACTTGTTGCTCGGCCACTGAGGGACCTTATGAATCACACCCCAAAAGTCCTCGCCTGCGTCGATCAATCCCACTTCGCTGATGACGTCGCGGATTACGCGGCCTGGGCAGCCGGGCGGCTCGACGCGCCGCTGGAATTCCTGCACGTGATTGATCGTCAGGCCGAAATCCCGGCCGCATCCGATCACTCCGGCGCCATCGGGTTTGACGCCCAGGAAGTCTTGCTTGAGGAGTTGTCCAGCCAGGACGAGGCTCGCAGCCGGGCCGCCCGCGAGCAAGGCCGGGTGTTTCTGAACCGGTTGCGGGAGCGGGCTCTGTCCGCCGGCCTGACCGCGGCCGATGTGCGCCAGCGCTACGGTGTGCTGGCAGACACGCTGAGCGAGCAGGAAAAGGACACCGCCCTTTTTGTGCTCGGTCGGCGCGGCCACTCCGCTGAAACCACCCAGCGCGACCTGGGCCGCAATGTTGAGAGCGTGGTGCGCCGCTTGCGCAAACCGATTCTGGCGGTGACCGAAAACTTCCGCGCGCCACGGCGCGCACTGCTGGCCTTTGATGGCCGCCGCATCACCCGCGCCGGCGTGCGGCTGATCGCGCAAAGCCCACTATTTAGGGGCATGGACGTGCACCTGGTGATGTCCGGCAAGCCGCGTGCCGATGGCAAAAAGCAGCTCGCGTGGGCTCGCACCACGCTGGCGGATGCCGGTTTTGACGCGCCGACACAACTCATCGAGGGCGATGCCGAGCGGGTCATCCTGCGCTACGCCCAGGAGCAGAGCGTCGACCTGCTGATCATGGGGGCGTATAGCCACTCGCCCCTGCGTGGACTGTTGATGGGCAGTACCACCTCCGATCTACTGCGCGCCGCCACGGTGCCCGCACTGCTGTTGCGATAAGTGGGAGCAGCGCTCGCCCACAGGTGAGCGCGCGGCGACGATCCCGGCTGGGTCAGTCCGTGCGCCGTGCCTCGGCCAGCAGCTTGCGCAGCTCCGGCATGCAGGATCCGCAGTTGGTGCCGGCTTTCACGCACTGACCGATGGCTTCGGGCGTTGCCAGGGCATGTTGATTGATCGCACGCAGCAGGGTGTTGCGCCCGACGCCGAAGCAGGCACACACGGTGGCACCGCCGTCAGCGCCGGCCCCCCCTGGGCGCCCGGCCAGCAGTGCGACCCGGTCGGCCAGCGCCAGTCTGGATTTAGCAAACAGGCCGGCGAGCCACTCGCGTGCCGGCAGATCGGGCTGCGTTGAGACAAACAGGCAGGCCTCGATGGCGTCGTTGGCGAGCAGCGCTGCCCGGTAAACGCCCGCACCGGGGTCGGCAAATTCCAGCAGATCGGCATCGTCATCCGCACCGAGCAGCCGGCGCGCCCAGTCGCTCCAGTCTGCCGGCTGCTCGCGGCCGGCCAGTTCATAGCGGGCGAAACGCTCACCACTGGCACGAGCCCACCAAGCCAGATCTCTTGTGCGTATGGTGGCGCGCGTCAGCGCGAAGCCGTGCCACTCGACGACGAAGGGCGCGATGGTGACCGGCGTGTGCTTGAACTCAGGCTCACCGGACACTGGGCATACGGCCGGGTTGACCAGTTTCCCAACCCGCGCATCGGAGGCGGTCTGGTTGCTCCAGTGAATCGGCACAAAGACCTGGCCGCGGGCCATCTCGGTGCAGAAGATCACACGCAATATCACCTCCCCCCAGGCGCTGCGTACCCGGGCCAGGCTGCCGTCGCGGACCGCGCAAAGCAGGGCATCGCGCGGATGAATCTCGACAAAAGGTTCCGGCCGATGCGCGGACAGCCGTGGCGCGAGGCCGGTACGAGTCATCGTGTGCCACTGGTCGCGAATCCGCCCGGTGTTGAGCACGAAAGGAAAGGCGTCATCCGGCGCATTGGCAGGAGCGCGGTAACCGACCGGGACGAATCGCGCACGACCGCCATCTGTGTAGAAGTGCTGCTGGCATAGCCGGGCCGTACCCGCCGTCGTGGTCGACGTGACCGGCCACTGCGTCGGCGACAGCGCGTCATACGCCGTCGGGCCCAGGCCCGCCAGGCCACTGATGTCAAAAGCCCGTGTGCCGTTGTTATCGAGGCCGGACAGGCGGGCATGCTCAGCAAAAATTTCGGCAGGGTTTGCATAGTCGAAGCCCGCATAGCCCAGCCGCCGGGCGACGGCGCAGAGCATCCACCAGTCGGGACGGGCCTCGCCGGGTGCGGGCAGAAAGCCGCGTTGCCGGGATATCCGTCGCTCGGAATTGGTGACGCTTCCGTCCTTCTCGGCCCAGCCAGTTGCGGGCAGCAGAATGTGCGCGAGCCGGCCGGTGTCGGTGCCCTGTCGGATATCCGATACGACGACGACATCACAACGCCGCAGGGCCTCGCGAACCCGGCTGGCATCGGGCAGGCTGACCACTGGATTCGTCGCAATGATCCAGACGGCCTTGATTGTCCCCGCGTGAATCGCTTCGAACAGGTCCACCGCCTTCAGCCCCGGGCGACTTGCGATGGCCGGGCTGCCCCAGAACTGCTGCACCCGGTGGCGGTCATCGGCGTCATCCAGTGCCATGTGCGCCGCCAGCATGTTGGCGAGGCCGCCGACTTCGCGGCCGCCCATCGCATTGGGCTGGCCGGTAATGGAAAACGGCCCCGTGCCGGGACGGCCAATGCGGCCGGTCAACAGGTGGCAGTTAATGATGCTGTTGACCTTGTCGGTGCCGGCGCTGGACTGGTTGACCCCCTGCGAAAAGATCGTGACAACCTTCTCGGTCGCCCCGAAGCGTTGGAAGAAATCGCGCAACGCGGCGATGTCGAGATGGCAAATCCGGGCGGCCTCAGTGATCGGGGTCGCACCGGCGTGTAATGCTTCGGCCAGTCCGCCCGTACGCTCGGCGAGGTACTTGCCGTCGGTATGCCCGTGTTCATGCAGGTAGGTGAACAGACCGCTGAACAACGCGACATCGGATCCCGGTGCCAGCGCCAGATGCTGGTCGGCGATATCGCAGGTGGCGGTACCGCGCGGGTCGATGACCACCACATGCATCGCAGGCCGGGCCTTTTTTGCTGCAACCAGGCGCTGGTACACCACCGGATGGCACCAGGCCAGGTTGGATCCAGTGATCACCACCATGTCAGCCTGTTCAATGTCCTCGTAACACCCCGGCACCACATCGGCACCAAAGGCACGCTGATGTCCGGCGACTGCCGAGGACATGCAGAGACGTGAATTGGTGTCGATGTTGGCGGTGCCGAAGTAGCCTTTCACCAGCTTGTTTGCGACGTAGTAGTCCTCGGTGAGCAGCTGGCCGGAGACATACAGGGCGACGGCCTCCGGCCCGTGCGTGTCGATGATGTGCCGGAAGCGGTTGGCCACGGCATCGAGTGCCGTGTCCCAGTCCTGCTGCTGACCGTCGACGACGGGGTGCAGCAGGCGCCCCTCCGATCCGGTGGTTTCACCCAGCGCCAGCCCCTTCGAGCACAGGCGGCCAAAGTTGGCCGGGTGCGCGGGGTCGCCCTCGATGGTGACCGTGCCGCGGGCGTCCACGCCGGCGAGCACACCGCACCCAACTCCGCAATACGGACAGGTGGTCTGCGTCCGGACAGGCGGTTGCCGGCTCACGCCGCAGCCGCCCCGCCCGGCGCGAAGGCTTTGCCGAAGATCAGCACATCGCGCAGCTCACGCACATCCACCCCATCGATCATCAGCTCGTAATACCAGGAGCCATCGCTGACATCGCCATACAGCACGGCGCCGGCGATCTTGCCGTTGCGCAGCACCAGCTTCTTGTAGACGCCACGGCGCAGGTCACGGAACACGATCTCCTCGTCACCCGCAGCAGCCTCGAAGGCGCCGGCGGAGAACAGGTCGATGCCGGTCACCTTGAGCTTGGTCGATACCCGCGAGCCCGCGTAGGCGCCGATACCTAGGCTGGCGAGGTGGTTGGCACAGACCCGGGCCTGTTCCCACAGCGGAGCAACGAGACCATAGATGGCCTGTCGATGCTGCACGCACTCGCCCACGGCGTAGATGGCGGGGTCGTAGGTTTGCAGGGCGTCGTTGACCACAATGCCGCGCTCGCAGTGCAGGCCGGCCTCACGCGCCAGGGCGATGTTCGGACGAATGCCGACCGCCATCACAACGAGATCCGCAGGCAGCTCGCGGCCGTCTGTGAAGCGCAGGCCACAGACGCGGTCGTCGCCGAGGATGGCGGCCGTCTGCGCGCCCAGCGCAAAATCGATCCCGCGCGCTTCCAGCGCCTGTTGCAGCAAGCGAGCGGCCGACCGGTCAAGCTGGCGTTCCATCAGGGTATCCGTGAGGTGGACCACGGTGACTTCCATGCCCTGCCTGCGCAGCCCGTTGGCGGCCTCCAGCCCCAGCAGCCCGCCGCCGATCACGACGGCGCGCTGACGCGTGCGGGCAGCCGCCAGCATGGCGTCGACG
>JBDNBC010000002.1:0-13912 GCA_039768115.1 Oceanococcaceae bacterium | reverse complement strand
GTGCATCCGCGCGCCCGGGCCCGCTTGCGCACCTCCTGGGAGACCCCGTGGGCGCTGAAAATGCAGATCGCATTCTCGGGGATATCGTCCACTTCCTCGACGAATACCGCGCCCTTGGCGCGCAGCGAGTCCACCACGAAGCGGTTGTGCACAACCTCATGGCGCACGTAGATCGGCGGCGGCAGCTGCTCCAGCGCGCGCTCAACAATCTCGATGGCGCGGTCCACGCCGGCACAGAAGCCGCGTGGGTTGGCAAGGTGGATGCGCATATTCGCCGGCGCAGGCGTTTGCGACATGGCCATGCTCAGGCCCCGGCCCGGCGTGCGCGGCGCCACTCACGAACCATGTCGAGAATCAGCAAGGCCGCCCCCAGCGTAATCGCCATGTCCGCCACGTTGAACGCGGCGTAGTGCCAGCTACCAACGTAGAAATCAATGAAGTCGACGACATAGCCGTGTCGCACCCGGTCAATGACGTTGCCAAGCGCGCCGCCGATGATGCAGCAGAAGGCCAGCCCGACCAGGCGCTGCTCGTAGGGGTGACGCCGCAGCCAGATCATCATGCCCAGCGACACGGCCACCGCCAGAGCGACAAACACCCATGGCGGCAAACTCGCGAAGGAAGAGAACGCGGCGCCGGTATTGCGCAGATGGGTGATATTCAGAAACGGCGTCACGGCCACCCGCTCGAACCAGTCAAGTCGGGTGTGGATCAGCTCCTTGGTGACCTGATCCAGCACGATGATGATCAGCGACAGCCACAGGCCGTAAACATTGGAGATGTTGCGCACGTCTACGCCTTACTCGGACGGGGATGATGCCGATGCCACTCGCGTGCGGCAGCAAAGTCGGCTTGAATTTGCGCGGCGAGCGCCTCGATGCCATCGAAGCGCATCTCGGGCCGCAACCAGCCGCCCCACTGCACGCGCACAGTGCGATTGTACAGATCGATCTGCCGATCCAGCACATGCACTTCCAGTTGCGGACGGCCACCGGCCACCGTCGGGCGCGTGCCGAAATTCCCGACCGCCGGCAATCCATCAAGCCAGACCGTGTACACCCCGTGACGCAGCGGCGGATCACGCCGCAGCCGCACGTTGGCCGTGGGTGCGCCGATGGTCCGCCCCAGCTGCTGTCCTTCGATGACCTGACCACGCAACGCATAGGGCCGTCCCAGCAGGCCAGCCGCGTCGTCCGCACGGCCCGCCGCCAGCATTTCGCGAACGCGCGTGCTGCTGACGCGCTCGCCCTCGGCGCGCAAGGTCGGAGCCTGCTCGACGACATAGCCATAGACCGATTGCCTGGCGCGCAAAAACGCGACATCACCGGCACGGTCCTTGCCAAAGCGCCAGTCATCACCGACCAGCAGCAGGCGCGCCTGCAATCCATGCACCAGCACAGTTTCGACGAATTCCGTCGGGGTTTGCGCCGCCAGCGCCGCATTGAACGGCAACACGCAGGCCACATCGACCCGATGCGCGCGCAGAGCGCGCAACTTTTCAGCCAGCGAATAGATGCGCGGTGGCGCGTCATCCGGGCGAAAATACTCGAGCGGCTGCGGCTCGAACACAACGACCGCAGCCAGGAGCCCGTGCGTGGCCGCCTGCTGCCGCACGCCGTCGATCAGCATCTGATGGCCGCGATGCACGCCGTCAAAGTTGCCCAGCGTAACGGCGGTAGCCGCGGTAAATCGTGGCAGGCCTCGCAGCCCACGAATTATCTTCATGCGGAAGGTTCCGGTCGCAGGATGTGGCGCGGGCGCACCCCGCTGATGGCAAGCAGCACACCATAACTCGCCAGCCCGCCCATGATGGCCGGAATCAGCATGCCGATGCGCCAGGCGGGCGTCGCGTTGATCCAGACCTCCCCCGCGGGCAGCAATGACCACAGCAACAGGCCCATTCCTACGGCAGCCCCGGCAAAGCGCATCACTAGCCGGGTTGGTGCGTTGTGACGCAACGCCGGCGGCAGCCGGTACCAGAGCAGCCCCGCATTGATGCAGGCCGCAAGTGAGGTGCCCAACGCCAGCAACCAGTGCGCGCCCGTGCGCTCGGCATGGATCGCCCAGCCCACGACAATTAAGTTGAATACCATGCCAACGGACAGTGCCAAGACGGCAATTTTCACTGGCGTGCGCGTGTCCTGCCGCGAGGAATAGGCCGGGAACAGAATCTTGACGACACTGAAGCCGAGCAGACCCAGCGCATACGCACGCAGGGCGATGGCCGTATGCCGGGTGTCTTCAGGGGTAAAGGCACCGTACTGGAACAGGGCGGCGACCAGCGGCTCGGCCAGGACAAAAAGCGCCACCGCGGCCGGCAATACCACTGCCGCCGTCACCAGCATCGCCCAGTGCAGCTGCCGCGCAAAGTCTTCGACGCCACCCTGCGCATGTGCCCGCGACAGACCGGGCAGCAGTACCGTGCCGATGGCGATGGCGAAGACACCCAGCGGCAACTCCATCAGCCGATCAGCAAAGTACAGCCAGCTCACGCTGCCGACATCCAGCAGCGACGCCAGGATGCTGTCGATCAGCAAGGCCACCTGGGCCACGCTGGACGCGAATATGATCGGCGCCATCAGGGTCAGGATCCGCCGCACGCGCGGGTCGCCGGGCGCCCACTGCGGCCACACCAGCAGGCCCAACCGATAGAGCGGCACCAGCACCAGAATCAGCTGCGCGGCACCCGCTGCGAAGACGCCCCAGGCCAGATACGCCAGCGCGTCCTCCCCGCGATGCACCCCCCAGCCGCCAAAGCCGATCAGACAGAGGTTCAGCAGGATGGGCGCAAACGCCGGCCAGGCGAAGCGTTGCCAGGTGTGCAGCACCGCCGAGACCAGGGCTACCAGCGAGATAAACAACAGGTACGGAAACGTGATCCGCAGCAAATCCGCGGCCAGCGCCGCGCGGCCATCCTCGGGACCGAACCCCGGTGCAAACACGCTGATCAGCGCCGGCGACATGACCATCGCCAGCAACGTGAGCAATGCCAGTACTGTCGCCAGCAAACCGCTGGTGCGCGCCACCAATTCGCGCACGCCGGCAACGCCATCCCGCTGTCGAGTCTGGGCCAGGACGGGCACAAAGGCCTGCGAGAACGCGCCCTCAGCAAACAATCGGCGTAGAAAATTGGGGATCTTGAAGGCCACGAGGAATGCATCCATACCGGCCCCGGCCCCGAACCAGCCGGCCAGCAACACATCGCGCACGAACCCCAGCACGCGCGAGACCAGAGTCCAGGCGCTGACCAGGACAGACGCACGCAGTAAGCCGTTGCGGGCAGCGCTGTCACTCACGGCGTGTGCTTTCCTTTAAGGGACTTGACCTGCCCTGATTTTGCCTTAAAATTCGAAGGCTTCATGTTTTGTATTGGATGCCTTTCGTGGCCAACTCCCCGCAAGCTAAAAAACGCGCCCGCCAGGCCGAAGATAATCGTCAACAGAATGCCTCGCAGCGTTCGCGTTTTCGTACGCTGATCAAGAACGTCCGCCACGCCATCGGCGCGGGCGACAAGGATGCCGCTGATAAGGCTTTCCAGGCGTGTGAGCCGGTTCTGGATCGCTACGCCTCCCGCGGGCTGATTCACAAAAATTTCGTGGCCCGGCAAAAAAGCCGTCTGCGTTCGGCCATCAAGGCGCTTGGCTAAGCGCACGGGTCGACAAGAAAACCGCTTCGGCGGTTTTTTTGTGCGCGCTATCCGGCCGCGTCCGCCGCACCCCGCGTCGAAGGCAGCACCACCATGTTGTCGCGATGAATGCATTCCACCTCACCCGGCCAGCCCAGACGCGCACTGATGTCGGCGCCGCGCAACCCGCAAATACGCCGGGCATCCGCGGCCGCGTAATTTGACAACCCGCGGGCGATCTCCCGGCCGCGCTCATCGCAGCACAACACCAGATCCCCGCGGTGGAACTCGCCCACGACCCGCGTGACACCCACCGGCAACAGACTGACATTGCCGGTCTGCAATGCATGCGCCGCACCCGCATCAATGATGTAGCGACCCGCGGCGTGCATGGCCGCGCCCATCCAGCGCTTGCGCGCAGTCCAGTGGCGCGCCGTATCGCCGGCGAGCAGGTGGGTGGCTTCGGCCTCGCCTCGGGCAATGGCAGCCAATATTCCTGCCGCGCGGCCATAGGCAATCCAGGTATCGATGCCGGAACGCGCAGCCTGACGCGCCGCCAGCAGCTTGGTGATCATCCCGCCCCGGCCAAAATCTCCGCCGCCGCCGGCCATGGAGTCGAGGTGCGCATCGGAGGCCAGCGCGCGAGTAATGCGCCGGGCTGCCGGGTTTGTCTGCGGGTTGGCGGTATACAGACCCCATTGGTCCGTCAGCAGCACCAGGTGATCGGCATCGACCAGATCCGCCACCATCGCCGCAAGCCGGTCGTTATCGCCGAAACGGATTTCTTCGGTAGCCACAGAGTCATTTTCATTGACCACCGGAATGACGCCCAGATCAAGCAGTGTGCGCAAGGTGGCACGCATGTTCAGGTATCGCTCGCGCTGACGAGCCTCTTCATGGCTTAACAACAGCTGCGCGACCTGCGCATCGCGTTTGGCAAAAGCCGTCGACCAAGCCTGCATCACATCCGGCTGCCCCACCGCCGCGGCGGCCTGCAAGCGCGCCAGATCTGTCGGGCGCTGGCCGAGGCCCAGTCGCGCTACTCCGGCCGCCACCGACCCGGAGCTGACCACCACGACGGCATCGCCCTGGGCACGACGCGCCGCAATTTGCGCGGCAATGCTGTCGATCCAGTCATGATCCAGCACGGTGCCGTGGTTGGTAATCAACGACGAGCCCAGCTTGATAACCCAGACGGCGCTCACCGCAGCGCATCCCCGTCCACATGGCCTGGCGGATCGTCCTCAGCCTTAGGCACTCCTTCGGCTCGCGCATGCTCTACGCCGCCAACCTGGGCTTGCGGCAGATCGGCTGCGGTCGCCTGCGCTACGGCACGAGCCGACTCCTCATCGATGCGCAGTGCGGCGAGCCAGCGCGATATCTGCTCAAGCAAGTCGCGCACGCCCTCCCCGGTCGCCGCAGAAATGGCAACGACTTGTTCCATATGCTCCCGTCCGGCGACGCTGGCCAGACAGGATTCCCGTGCCGCCGGGTCGAGCACGTCGACTTTGTTGAGTACAAGCCAGCGTGGCCGGTCGGTCAGGAATCCATCGCCGTAATTGGTCAGCTCGGTTTCGATGACCCGGATTTGCTCGTCAATCGACGGCACACCCGGCATCGCAGATGCATCCACCAGGTGCAGCAGGACGCGAGTGCGGCCCAGGTGACGCAAAAACTGGGTGCCCAGGCCTGCGCCGTCCGCCGCACCTTCAATCAGCCCGGGGATATCAACAATTGAGTACCCGTTGCGGTCCGCAAAATCGACAATGCCCAGTTGCGGATTCAGCGTCGTGAAGGGGTAGTCGGCAATCTTCGGCCGCGCCGACGACGCAGCGGCCAGAAAGGTGCTCTTGCCGGCATTGGGCAAACCCAGCAACCCGACGTCGGCCAGCAGCTTGAGTTCCAGATGCAGGCGCCGCCCGTCCCCCGGCGAGCCGGGCGAAAACTGGCGCGGCGCACGATTGGTGCTGCTCTTGTAGCGCGCATTGCCAATGCCGTGAAAGCCGCCCTGCGCCACTTTGACGCGCTGGCCGTGGGACACGACCTCGCCGATCAATTCTTCGGAGTCCGCATCATGAATGATGGTGCCGCAAGGCACTTCAATCACACAGTCGGCGCCCTTGGAGCCGGTCTTGTTGCGCCCGCTGCCCGGCTGTCCGTTCTTGGCCGCAAAACGGCGCTGCACCCGGAACTGCGAGAGCGTACCCAGGCCATCGACACCCTCCATCCACACGCTACCGCCATCGCCACCGTCGCCCCCGTCGGGGCCACCCCGGGGAATGTACTTTTCCCGCCGAAAGCTGACGCTGCCGGAGCCCCCGTTGCCGGCCTGGACAGTAATGATGGCTTCGTCGACAAATTTCATGGGTTGAACTACCGCCTGGGCATAAAAAAGCCCCGCACGCGGCGAGGCTTGAGGAGTCGATCTCCGCGCCGCTTATTGCGCAGCGACCGGCTCCGGAATGATGGCTACGGTCTTGCGCCGCTTGGCGCCACGCACCTGAAATTGCACGCGCCCGTCCACCTTCGCGTAGATGGTGTGGTCATTTCCCAGGCCGGCGTTGTCACCGTTGTGGAAGTGCGTGCCGCGCTGGCGCACGATGATGCTGCCGGCGCTAACGAGTTCACCGCCGAAGCGCTTCACGCCAAGGCGTTTGGATTCGGAGTCACGACCGTTCCGGGTGGAACCGCCGGCTTTTTTATGTGCCATTGATTAATCCTCTGCTGGCTGAGCCACCGCGATCAGGCGGTGATATCAGTGATGCGAACCTGGGTGTACTGCTGCCGGTGGCCGTTCTTGCGACGGTACTTCTGCCGGCGCTTGAACTTGATGATGGTGACCTTGTCGGCCTTGCCGTGGGCTTCCACTTCCGCGGTGACAACGCTGCCCTCAACGACCGGGCTGCCAACTTTGGGGGTATCACCACCCACCATCAGCACACGGTCGAAGGTCACACTCGACCCGGCGTCGGCGCCAAGGCGCTCGATACGAATGATATCGCCGGTAGACACGCGGTACTGCTTGCCTCCGGTTTCGATGACGGCATACATCGTCACTGAATCCTGATTGGAAAAACGGAATATAGCCGCGCATTATCGAATGATGATGGGCTGATCGTCAAGCCGCTACGGAGCCCATCGAGGGCCTGCTAGCATCGCGTCGCACTTGCCCACCCTGAACCATGCCCGCCTCGCCCTTGCTCGCCCCGGTCCACGCTGACATGCAGGCGCTTGATGCGCTCATTCTCGACAACTTGCGCAGCGACGTTCTGGTCATTGAGCAACTGGGCAAGCATATCGTCGGCGGCGGCGGTAAACGCCTGCGGCCGGCCCTGGCCCTGCTCGCCGGGCGCGCGCTGAACCCCGATGTTGACGCGGCGGCGCTGACCCGGCTAGCCGCCGTGATCGAGTTCATCCACACCGCCACGCTGCTCCACGATGATGTGGTCGATAACTCCGCATTGCGCCGTGGGCGGATCACCGCCAATGCGCTGTGGGGCAACGCCGCCAGCGTGCTTACCGGCGACTTCCTCTATTCCCGCGCCTTTCAGTTGATGGTGGATCTGGGCCGCATGGACGTGCTGCGCATTCTGGCCGACACCACCAACCGCATCGCCGAGGGGGAAGTTATGCAGCTGATGCTCTCCCATCAGGCGGACATATCCGAAGATACGCATCTGGAAGTCAACCAGCGCAAAACCGCCGTGCTCTTTGCTGCCGCTGTTGAGTGCGCCTGTCTGCTCAGTGGTGCTGGCGCGGTTCAGGCCCGCGATCTGGCCGGATACGGGCTGGAGCTGGGCCTGGCCTTTCAGCTTGCCGATGACTGCCTGGATTACACCGCCAGTGCCGCCGAGCTGGGCAAGGAGCCGGGCGATGATCTGGCCGAAGGAAAGTACACCTTGCCATTGATCCACGCGCTGCGCGAAACCGATGCGGCCACTCGCCAACAAACCATCGAGCGAATCGCCCGCAGCGGCCGGGAGGCATGGCCGGAGGTTCAAAAACTGATTGCTGCCACCGGTGGCATTACCTATACTGAGCGCCGCGCCGAGGAGGCAGCCGCCCGAGCTGTCACCATCGCCGGGGATTTCCCCGCCGGCCCGGCGCGGGACGCACTGGTACAACTGGCGCATTACGCCACCCAGCGGTCTTTCTAGTCTCGCCCTGACGGGCGTTGGTCACGGGGCGTAGCTCAGCCTGGTAGAGCGCCACGTTCGGGACGTGGAGGTCGTAGGTTCGAATCCTGTCGCCCCGACCATTTTTGTACTTATTGTCACGGCCGCCGCGGAACCTCCGATCCGCCCGCCGGACAAATGCCGATACCATGGCCGCCTTTCGCCCACCGGCACTGCTCCATACATGTCTCTGCACACGTCGTTCGCCCAGCTCGAAGCGCACCTCTCCCGACAAATCCTGGGCCAGCAGCAGCTGGTGCAGCGCCTGCTGATCGCCCTGCTAGCCGACGGCCATTTGCTGGTGGAAGGCGCACCGGGGCTGGCCAAGACTACCGCGGTCAAGGCGCTGGCCAGCGGGCTGGAGGCGGATTTTCATCGGCTGCAGTTCACGCCTGACCTGCTGCCCGGCGATTTGATCGGCACCGACGTGTTTCGTCCCGACGCCGGCATTTTTGCGTTCACGCCCGGGCCGCTGTTCCACAACATCCTGCTCGCCGACGAGATCAACCGGGCGCCGGCCAAGGTGCAGTCGGCATTGCTCGAGGCCATGGCCGAACGGCAGATCACGGTGGGCCAGACCACGCACCCGCTGCCCGAGCCGTTTCTGGTCATGGCCACACAGAACCCCATCGAGCAGGAGGGCACCTACCCGCTGCCGGAGGCTCAGATGGACCGCTTCCTGATGAAGGTGCGGGTGGACTATCCGGACGCTGCGACCGAGAAGGCCATTCTGCAGCTCGCCCGTGCGACCGCCCATACGCCGGCCGCCGCCGCGCCGGCACCGCTGACATCCGACGCCATTCGCGCCGCGCGTCAGGACATCTTCACCCTGCACCTGGCCGAGGCCGTCGAGGATTACCTGGTCGAGTTGATCGTGACCACCCGTGCCGGCGAACGTCATGGCCGCGACTGGTCGCGCTGGATCGCGCACGGCGGCAGCCCGCGCGCGACCATCGCGCTGGAGCGCTGCGCGCGAGCGCACGCCTGGCTGTGCGGTCGCGATCATGTGGCGCCCGACGATGTTCAGGCCATCGCTGCCGATGTGCTGCGCCACCGGCTGATACTGCATTACGAAGCCGAGGCCGAAGGGCTGGATGCGGATACCGTGATTCGCGAGTTGCTGCACAGCGTCCCCGTAGCCTGAGGGCGCCATGGTGCTGGCACGGCCTGTGACTCCTCCGCTTCACTCGGGCGCCCTGGCGGCCCTGGTCGCGTTGCAGCATCCGGCCCGCCGTTTCTCGCTCAAACGCCTTGGTCAGCATCGGGTGCAGGGCGTCTCCGGCCATACGCCGCGCCTGCGCGGGCGCGGCATGACCTTCGAAGAGCATCGCGCCTATGCCGCCGGCGATGAGCCGCGCTTCATCGACTGGCGGGTGACCGCGCGCACCGGCGACATGCACATCAAGATTTTCCGCGAGGAACACGAGCGCCCCGTGTTGCTGCTCGCTGATGTGCGGCCTGGCATGTGCTTCGGGACGCAGCGCCAGTTCAAGAGCACGCTTGCCGCCCACGCCTGTGCCCTGCTGGGCTGGACCGCAGCGCACAGCCGTGAGCGCATTGGTGGTGTGATCTGCGCGAATGCGCTGATGGAAAGCGCGCCCCACGGTGGCGCCCATGGCGTTTTGCGCTGGGCCAACGGGGTTGCGGCCGGGATGGAGGCCGCGGCCGCCGCAACGCAGGGCGCGGAGACTCCGCCCTCATTGCAACGCAGCCTGCTCGCCTTGCGAGCGCTGGCGCGTCCCGGCACCATCGTGGTCGTGGCCAGCGATTTTGCCGACCTGGATGCCGCGGCCGAAGCCACGCTGCAGGACATCGCCCGCCATACGCAGGTGATCTGCCTGGTCATCAGCGACCCGCTCGAGACCGCCCCACCGCTTGCCGGCCCGCTGCCGCTACGCCAGGGCGAGCAGACGCTCTGGGTGGATTTTCGCGATACCGACATCCGGGCGCATTGGACTCAGCATTTCGTGCGGCGTCAGCAACGGGTGGATGCGTTGATTCGCCGGATTCGTGCGATTGGCATCCCGCTATCCACGGCCGCCGACGCCACCGAGCAGCTGCGCCCATGGCTGGCGCTGCGTCGCTGATGCGCTTCCGCCAGCCACGACGATCATGAACAGCAGCACTCCGGACTGGAAGGCGCAACTGGCAGGGCTGGAGATGCCGCCTCCGCCTCCAGCATGGCCGCCATCACTGGCGGTCGTGCTCATCAGCGTGCTCGGTCTGGTGATGCTGTTGGTCCTGGCGCTGTTGTGGCGCCGCTGGCGCGCGCGAACGGCGGCCCGGCGCGCGGCCCTGCAGCAGCTGCGCACGATCGAAGACACGGCCGATGCCGCGGCGCTGTCCCGCCTGCTGCGCCGAGTGGCTCGTGTGCATCTTTCGCCGGCCGATGCCGCACGCGGGGATAGCGAGTTCGCCCAGCTCCTGGCTGACGGCCCTGCCGCCATCCCCCATGACGTGGCGGAGACACTGGCAACCTGTGCGCATCGCCGCGACGTGCACCTGGAGCCGCGCCACTATGCCGCGGCACGGGACTGGATTCGCGCGACGGGACGGGGGCCGCATGGCTGAGCTCAGCTTTGCCTGGCCGTGGATGGCCCTGCTGCTCCCCCTGCCCTGGCTGCTGCGCCGGCGTCGCCCCGCTCACGCACGGGCACAGGCTCTGCACATGCCCGGCGCACCGCTGGAACACATCATGGCCTCCACCCCCGGTGCTCAGCTGCCACCCTGGTGGCTGATGCTGGCCTGGGTATTACTCGTCGTGGCCGTGATGCGCCCATACAGTGCGGGCGAGCCGGTCATCATCCCGGCCGACGGGCGCGATCTGATGCTGGTGGTGGACATCTCGGGCTCGATGACCGAAGAAGACGTGACCTGGAACGGTCGCATTACCAATCGGCTGCGGGCCGTACAAGGCGCGGCCGGCGCGTTTCTGGAAGGGCGCGTCGGCGACCGTATCGGCCTGGTGCTGTTCGGCGAAACCGCACATCTATATACCCCCCTCTCGCGCGACACGGAGAGTGCTGCCGACATGCTGCGCGAAGTGGAGGTCGGGCTGGCCGGTCAGAAAACCGCCATTGGTGATGCGCTGGCCGTCGCGGTCGAGCACCTGCTCGATGCCAGCACCGCCGACGAGCGGGTGATCGTGCTGCTTACCGATGGCGAGAACAACGCCGGGCGGATCACGCCGGAACGTGCCGCATCACTGGCGGCGCAATCCGGCATACGGCTGCATACCATCGGCCTCGACGGCGAAGCCATCGGCCGCCGCGGCCTTTTCGACAGCCTCAATCGCCGCGGCGTGGATGGCGCGCAGTTGCGGGCGCTCGCGGATCTGGGCGGCGGCCGCAGTTTCATTGCCCGCGGCGGTGATGCCCTGGCCGAGGTATACGCCGAACTGGACCGTATCGAGCCCAAAGCCGTGGCCGATGAAGTGCGCCTGCCGGATGCCCACTGGTACTGGGTACCGCTGCTGGGCTGCCTGCTGTTGCTGCTGCCGGGCGTGTGGCAGCGAACAGCACGGGAGCCCTCGTCATGACGCCGGAGTTCTTCACCGTACTGCGGCCGCTGGCGTTGCTGATGTTACTGCCGCTGCCGTGGATCTACCGACGCCTGCGCCAGCGCGATATCCATGCCGCCAATCCCTGGCGGGCCTTCATTGATCCGACGCTGCTGCCGCATCTACTCGATCGTCACAACGGTGCGCCAGCCGCATCCACCCGGCGCCTGGCTCTGATCGTCAGCCTGACCTGGACGCTCGCCGTCATCACGCTGGCGGGGCCGTCCTGGCGCACGGCCGAGCTGCCCACCCAGCGTCCGCAAGCGCAGGCTGTGGTGCTGCTGGGGCTGACCGAGAGCCTGCGCGCCCAGGACCTGACCCCCGACCGCCTGACCCGGGCCCGCATCGCCATCAGTGACTGGATGGCCGCGCGTGACGGCTGGGAGATCGGCCTGGTGGCCTACGCCGGCAGTGCGTTTCGCGTCAGTCCGCGCACGACGGATCGCGCGACCCTGCAACATCTCGTCGGCAGCCTCGACCCCGACGTCATGCCCCGTCGCGGCCACAATCTCGCTTCCGGCATAACCGAAGCGCTGGCACTTTTTGCTCCCGAACCCGGGCCGCGCGACCTGCTGGTGGTCGCCGATCACCCCATCAACAGCGCCGGGGCACGGGCTCTGACAGCGGCGGCGCAGTCCGGCATTCGGGTCCACGTTGTGGGCGTCGGCAGCGCGGGAGGTGCGCCCATCCCCACCGCCAACGGACGCTTTGCCACCACCGACGACGGCCAGTTGCGGCTAGCGCGGCTGGACCTTGACGCCCAGCGCGATGCCGCGGAATCGGCCGGCGCTCGCTGGGCTGACATTCGAACCTACACCCCGCAGCCCGCCGGTTCTGCCGGCACGACGGCAGCCGAGCCTACCGCGGACGACACCAGTGCATCGTCCGCGATCGCCCAGGATGACGGGGCCTGGCTGTTGCTGCCGCTGCTGCTACTGCTGGCCCTGGGCATGCGCCGCGGCGTGCTCTGGCTGCTGCTACCGCTCGTCGCGCTGCCGCTCCATACGCCGCCGGCGCTGGCCAGCGACGCGCCCGACTGGTTGCTTAACCCGGCCCAGCGCAGCGTCCGGCAATGGCAGCGCGACCCCGCGTCGGTTGACGTGGACGCCCTGCCGTCGGCGGACTGGCGTGGCGTGGCGGCATTTCAGGATGGTGATTTCGCCCGTGCGCAGGACGAATTCGCGCGCGAGGACACGCTGGCCAGTCGCTACAACCGTGCCTTGAGTCAGGCTCATGCCGATGACATCGATGGGGCCATCGCCGGCTTCGAGGCCGTGCTGGCCGAACAACCGGACCATGCCGATGCCCGGCGCAACCTGGAAATCCTGCAGGCCGTCCGCGAGCAGCAGCAGCAACAGCCGTCATCCGAATCGTCCGCGGGTGATGACAGCGATGCGGACGACGAATCCTCCGATCGTGACTCGGCCAGCGATGACACTGGCGCGCCGCAGGATTCCGACGGCAGCGAAGGTTCAGCGGACGCGGAGACATCCCCGGAAGGCGAGCCGGACCCTGCTGAACAAGCCGACAGCCAGGCGCAGGACGCCGAGAACGGCGAGCCCGACACCGCCGATACCGCGGACGCCACGTCTGACGCACCACCAGAGAGCGAGACCGACCCGACACAGGCCCCGCCGGTCACCAGCCTCACCAACGACCCGCTGCAACGCGCCGAAGCCGAGGAACAGGTACGGCAGTGGTTGCGCCGGGTCGATAGCGACCCGGCCCGCCTGCTGCGCGAGCGCTTTCGCCGCCTGGAGCGAGATCGGCCGCCGCCCTCCACCGACCCGGACACCCCCCCATGATGTCTTTGCCCCTGCCGTTCACCCGAATCGCTGCGATATCGGTCAACCGCTGGCTGCTGGCCGTGGCCCTGTGGATCGGCGCCGGCGTTGCCCTGGCCGACATCCAGGTCCAACTGCAGCCCAATCCGGCCCTGCCCGGTGAAATGGTGGATCTGACCATTACCCAGTCGCCGGCGGGCCAGGGAGAGCCGCGCCTGCAACCGCTGCCAGACGGCGTTCGTGAATTGCAGCGGCAGAGCACCCAGTCAACGCAGTTCATCAATGGTCAGCGGCGTACCAGCCGTAGCTGGATCATCACCCTCGTCGGCACCCGGCCCGGCGAATTCGACATCGCCTTCGAGCCGCTGGACGGCACGACCATCGCCCCGCAAATCCTGCAGGTGGCCACACCGCCCCCCGGGGCGGCGCAGACACCGGAAGTCTTTGCGCAGTTTGAGGCCAGCACCCGGGAGCCGGTCGTCCAGGGACAGATCAGCCTGCTGCTGCGGGTGTATATCGCCGGCGAGCTGGATTCCGGCAGCCTCCCGGACCCGGCGGCACCCGGTCTGATCCTGGAGAAAATCCGTGAGCGCAATGACGGCGAAGAACTGATCGGCAATACCCGCTACCGAGTGATCGAGCGCCAGTACGCGGCTTTTGCCGAGCAGGCCGGCGAGCTGGTCATTCCTGGCCCTGTCTTCAGCGGCAATGTGGTTGACCGCTCCCGGCGTAGCCGTTTTCCCTCCTTTAGCGTGCCCACCCGGCGTGT
>JBDNBC010000001.1:0-7307 GCA_039768115.1 Oceanococcaceae bacterium | reverse complement strand
CCATCGCCCGGAGGCTGGCATTTGCTTGGCCGGGCCCTGTCCTATGTCGCGCTGAATGCCGACGGAGCCTGCTGGAAACCCGATGACCGGATCCGCTTTGTCGTCGCCGACTGAAGCCGTCCCTGGCTTGCGCCTGCTGGCGGTGCACGGCCCGGCCTGGGTGCAGGACCTGGGCCGCACGGGGCATATGGGCGAAGGCATGCCCTGGGGCGGTGCGTTGATCCCGGCCGCGGCGCTGGCCAGCAACACTGCGCTGGGCAATCCGCCGGCGTCAGCGCTGATCGAGTTTGTCGGTCGACTGCGGGTCCAGTGCGACCGTGCGCTGGCCGTCGATGGCGAGATGCTCGCGCCTGCCGCGGTTTACGACATTGAGCCGCCCCGTCGCCGGCGCGCCGGCTATCTCGCCGTGGCCGGCGGGCTGGCGGTGCCGCTGTTCATGGGCGGGCGTGGCACGTTACCGACAGTGGGTATCGGCGGCTGGGAGGGACGCACCCTGCGCCGCGGTGATGTGCTGCCGCTGGGGGAGCCCGTCGCTGAGCCGTCCCCGTGCGGCGCGCGTGCGCGGGTTCGGGTGCCGGCGGTCGGCGGGACGGTCGTGCTGTGGCCGGGCCCGCATGGGGGGGATTTCACGGCTGCGTCGCGTACGGCATTGCTCCGCGGGCCATGGCGGGTGGATGAGCCGTCAGATCGCACCGGGATTCGCCTGCGCGGGCCCCGTCTGGTCGCCCCATCAGCGACAGCGCGTTCGCAACCCATGGTGCGCGGTGCTATTCAGGTGCCGCCGCAGGGGCCGCCCGTCGTGCTTGGGCCCGATCATCCGGTGACCGGCGGATATCCGGTGATTGCCGTGGTGTGCAGTGATGATCTGGGCCGGGTATGGGGCGCCCGTGCCGGCGAGGAGCTGACCTTCGTCTGGGCCCGGACGCCGGGCTGAGCACGGTCGGGCGCGTCAGGCCGCCAGGTTGCGAAAGGCGGTGTGCGCGCGCTGCGCCGCCCACTCCGCAGTGACGGCCTGCCGTTCCTGCTCCAGATAGTTGCCGATGGCGCCGGCAAAGCGCGGGTCGCGAAAGTGGTGCAGCGACTGGCTCACTTCAGGCTCGAAACCGCGCAGCAACCGGTGCTGGCCCTGTACGCCGGCATCGAACAGCTGCAACCCTTCGCGGATGGCGTAGTCGATGCCCTGGTAGTAGCACAGCTCGAAATGCAGGCCCGGCCAGTCGCGCGCAGCCCCCCAGTGACGCCCGTACAGATGCGTCGCATCACGGAAGAAAAAGGCCATGGCGACGATCTCGTCGTGCAGGGTGGCGGTGCAGATCTGCATCTGTGGGCCGAGTGCCGCGGCCCAGCCGCGCAGGGTGTCCGGGTGCAGGTAGGGGTGCTGGCCGCGCATGTGATAAGTGCTGGCGTACAGCGCGTACAGGCGGTCCCACTGATCTGGCGAAAAGGCATCCCCCGGCTGCCACTGCAGTGTCATCCCGTAGGCGGCCACCTGCCGCCGCTCGGTGCGCAGGGTTTTGCGCCGCTTGCTGGTCAGCGCGGCGAGGAACGCCTCAAAGTCGGTGTAATCGCGGTTGCGCCACACGTAGCGAATGTCCTGGCGGAGCAGCCACTCCGGGGAATCCAGCGCGGCCACCTCTTCACTGTCCGCGAACAGAACATGCACGCTGGAGCAGGCCTGCGCTGCGCATTGCTGCAGCAGATTCTGCGCGGCCCGCGCCGGCTGCAGGCCCAGTCGCGGGCCGGGCACTGGCGTGAACGGCAGGGCGCAGACCAGTTTCGGGTAGTAGTCGAGCCCGTGCTGGGCATAGGCCTGGGCAAAGCGGTGATCGAAGACGAACTCGCCCCAGGAGTGGTGTTTTTGCCAGCAGGGGGCGGCGGTTGCAACGTCCGTCAGTGCGATCCAGCCTGTGTCCGCCTGTGCGCTGGCGGCCAGCGGCGTGAGGAAGGCAGCGGTGGTGAACAGGTGACCGCGCGGAGGTTCAGCGTTGCTCATGGCCCCTCGGATAGCGCGCGGGCGCAGGCGTGCGCACTGGCCCAGGCCCACTGGAAGTTGTAGCCGCCCAGCTCGCCGGTGACGTCAAGCACTTCGCCGATGAAATGCAGGCCCGGGACATGGCGACTTTCCATGGTCTTCGATGAGATGGCGTCGGTGGCTACCCCGCCTTCGGTGACCTCGGCGGTGCGATAACCTTCGGTCCCACTGGGGCGCAGGGGCCAGTTCTGCCACAGCGCTTGCAGCGCCCGCAGATGCACATCCCGATGTTCGCCGATGGGCAAATCCAGGCGCATTGCTGCCGGTTCAGAGCGGCCATGTTCCTCCTCCGTCAGGCGCAGCAATCGTTCGGCCAGCCGTTCGGGAAGCTGCTCGCTGAGCCAGCGTTGGAGCCGGCGTTGCGGCGTCTGCTGCTTGATCTCCAGCAGGGCATCGGCAGCCACTCCGGGCAGCCAATTAATATGGATATCCGCGCCCGGCTGCCAGTGGCTGGAAATCTGCAGTACGGCCGGCCCGCTGAGGCCGCGGTGGGTGATAAGCAGGGCGTCGCCGTACCGGTGCTGCGCGAAGCCCACCTGCGCCGCACTGCTGACGCCAGCCAGGTCACACCACACCTCCGCCGGGTGGCCACTAAGCGTGAATGGCACCAGCCCGGCCCGGCTTGGCACCAGTTCGTGACCGGCCTGCTGCGCGAGCTGGTAACCGAAGCCGCTGGCGCCCATCTTCGGGATGGACAGGCCGCCGGTGGCCACGACCACGGCGCGACTGCGCCATTGCTGCGTGGCGCTGCGCACCACGAATGGCGAGCCGAATTCGATCGTATCCACGCTGGTGTGAGTGCGAATCTGCACTCCAGCCTGCGCACAGTCGTCAAGCAACATCCCGAGCAGATCCTTGGCGCTGTCGCGGCAGAAGAGCTGGCCGGGGGTTTTCTCGACCCAGGCGATGCCGGCCTGTTCGACGCGCTGCAGAAACATCGCCGGGGTGTATCCCGCCAGTGCTGAGCGACAGAAATGCGGATTCTGGCTGCGAAAATTCGCCGGGCCGGCTTCCATATGGGTGAAGTTGCAGCGGCCACCGCCGCTCATCAAGATTTTTTTGCCGACTTTGTTGGCGTGATCCACCACCACCACACGCTGTCTGCAAGCGCCCAGCTGGGCGGCGCAAAACAACCCCGCCGCGCCGCCGCCAAGCACGATGACGTCAACGTCCTGAGTGGCCGGATTCATTGTCGGGCCCGGCGCAGCACGGCCACTCAGGTGGTCAGCCGGCGCAGGGCCTCACGGTATTTCTCACCCGTGCGGGTAATGATGTCGGCCGGCAGCGTGGGGCCCGGTGCGGTCTTGTTCCAGTCCAGGGTCTCGAGATAGTCGCGGACAAACTGCTTGTCGAAACTCGGCGGCGAGAGACCCACCGCGTATTCATCGGCGGGCCAGAAGCGCGAGCTGTCCGGGGTCAGGACTTCATCGATCAGCAGAATCTCTCCCGCATCGCCCATGCCGAATTCGAGCTTGGTGTCGGCAATGATGATGCCGCGCGCGCGGGCATATTCGGCGGCCTCCCGGTACAGCCGCAGCGACAGATCGCGGACGCGCTCGGCGGTCTCCCGGCCGACAAGATGGGCCACGTGGTCGAAGTCGACATTTTCGTCATGGGCTCCGGCCGCGGCCTTGGTGCTCGGCGTGAAAATGGGCTCGGGAAGCTGCTCGGCCTGGCGCAGCCCGGTCGGCAGGGCGATGCCGCAGATCTCGCCCGTGCGCTGATAGTCGCTCCAGCCGCTGCCGATGATGTAACCGCGAATAATCGCTTCCAGCGGCAGGGGCCGAACCTTCTTGACGATGATCGCCTGCGCGCCGACCTCGGCGATTTCCTCGGCGCTCAGCACGTCCTCCAGCGGGGTGGATGACAAATGGTTGGGCAGCCAGTCGGCAAAATGCGCGAACCAGAAGTTGGCCATCTCGGTGAGCACCGCACCCTTGCCCGGGATGGGCTCGGGCAGCACCACATCGAAGGCCGAGAGGCGATCCGTGGCGACAATCAGTAGCTCCGACTCGCCCACGGCATACATGTCGCGCACCTTGCCGCGGTGCAGCAAGGGCACGGAACGCAGATGGGTGGTGTGCAAACTCATGGATAGACCCCGGACGGTATCGCGACCGACGGCCCGGTCGCCGCGTGCGCAAAAAGACCCGGCACTTTATGCCAGGGCATGGCTTGGGTAAAGTGCGGGGTTGCCCTGATTCCTCCCACGAGCCGTTTATGCCCAGCCCGATCATTGCGCCCTCGATTCTGTCCGCCGATTTCGCCCGTCTTGGCGAGGACGTGGCGGCCGTCCTGGCCGCCGGCGCGGACTGGGTGCACGTGGATGTGATGGATAACCATTACGTGCCCAACCTCACCATTGGGCCGATGATTGTCGAGGCGATGCGCAACTACGGCATCAAGGCACCGATGGATGTGCATCTGATGGTCGAGCCGGTCGATGAGATCGTGCCGATGTTCGCCCAAGCGGGCGCCACCGGCATCAGCTTCCACCCGGAAGCGACGCGCCATCTAGACAGCACCATCGGCCTGATCCGTGATCACGGATGCCAGCCCGGTCTCGTGCTCAACCCGGCCACGCCGTTGCAGGTGCTGGAGCACGTGCTGCCGCAACTGGATCTGGTGTTGCTGATGAGCGTCAACCCCGGGTTTGGTGGCCAGAGCTTCATCCCGTATACGCTCGACAAGCTGCGCGCAGTACGCCGCATGATTGACGAGCGGGGTCTGCATACGCGCCTGCAAATCGATGGCGGCGTGAAGGTCGACAACATTGCCGAAATCGCCGCGGCGGGGGCGGACACCTTTGTCGCCGGCAGCGCGATTTTCAATGCACCCGACTACGCCGCGGTTATCCGCGAGATGAAGACTCGGCTGGCCGTATGACCGCCTATGCGCTGCATGCCTGCACCCGCGAGCTGCTTTCCGACCTGGAAACGCCGCTGACGGTGTATCTGAAACTGGCCGCGGGCCGCGACAGCTTCCTGCTCGAGTCGGTCCAGGGCGGGGAAACCTGGGGCCGCTACTCGATCATCGGGCTGCCGGCCCGCGAGCGGATCGAAGTGCGCGGGAACACGGTGACACGACGGGCCGATGGCGCCGTGGTCGAGACCGTCGAGGTGCCGGATCCGCTGGACTGGATTCGCGCCTATGCCGCCCGGTTTTCGGCGCCGGAATTGCCCGAGCTGCCGCGCCTCAACGGTGGCCTGGTCGGCTATTTCGGTGCCGCCACGGCGCAGCTGGTGGAGCCGCGGCTGGCCCGTGGCGCGCCGCTGGAGGCCGACCCACTCGATCTGCCCGACATCTGCCTGCTGCGTGCCGACGAGTTCGTCATCTTCGACAACCTGCGCAATCGCCTGCATCTGGTGGTGCTGGCGGCCGATGCTGCCGCCGGCGAACAACGCCTGCACGTGCTGGAGCAGAACCTGCAGCAGCCGGTCGAAGGACACGGGCCGCCGCTGACCATGTCCGGCGCGGGTGCGGCCCACGCGCCGGCGGAGTTGCCCTTCACCGCGCGCTATGACCAGCGGGCCTACGAAGAGGGCGTCGCCCGCATCCGCGACTACATTCTTGCCGGCGACTGCATGCAGGTGGTGCTGTCGCAACGGTTGATCGCTCCGTTTTCCGGTGCGCCGCTGAATCTGTATCGCGCGCTGCGCAGCCAGAACCCGTCACCGTATTTGTACTTCTTCGACTTTGGCGATTTTCACGTGGCGGGTTCGTCGCCCGAGGTGCTGGTCCGGCTCGAGCACGATGAAGTCACGCTGCGGCCCATTGCCGGTACCCGCCCGCGCGGCGCCACGCCGGCCGAAGATCTGGCCTATGAGCGCGAACTGCTCGCCGACCCGAAGGAACTGGCCGAGCATCTGATGCTGATTGATCTGGGCCGCAACGATGTCGGCCGCATCGCGGCGCGCGGGACGGTGACGCTGACCGAGAAAATGGTTATCGAACGCTACTCCGCTGTCATGCACATCGTGTCAAATGTCACGGGCACATTGGCGGAGGGGCGCGACGCCATCGATGTGCTGCGCGCCACGTTCCCCGCCGGCACCTTGTCCGGGGCACCCAAAGTGCGGGCACTGGAAATCATCAACGAACTGGAGCCGCACCAGCGCGGGCTGTACTCCGGCGCGGTCGGGTATCTGGCCTGGAACGGCAGCATGGACACCGCCATTGCCATCCGTACCGCCGTTATCAAGGGTGGCGAGGTGCACGTGCAGGCCGGCGCCGGCATTGTGGCCGACTCCGTACCGCACAAGGAATGGGAAGAGACGATGAACAAGGCCCGCGCGGTGCTGCGCGCGGCGGCCTGGGCTGAGGATGTGGGCGCCTGACCGACTGCCGAAACGGTTGCGGTATCCATCGCTGTCATAGGACGGTCATCTGCACATCATCGGCGTGTCATCGGTAAGGCTCTAGGGTTCCGGGCTGAATCACGCCCCCAGCGGGGGTGTCCCCGTTTCCCAGGAGAATGCCCGTGAATCGAATGACTGAATGGCGCTTGCGCCCGGCCGGCCTGGCCTGTGTATCCGCTCTGTTGTTGAGTGCCTGTGCCAACGAAAATGTGCTCAATATCCCGGCCGGCTTGACGGCCAGCGAGGTGCTCGCGGTGGGCTCGGCGGAGTGCCCGAACGGCGGCACCCGACTGCGCACGGGAACAGACGAAAACGGTAACGGCGTCCTCGAACCGGCAGAAGTGGTGTCCACCAGCGTTGTCTGCAACGGCACGGACGGCCAGGACGGCCAGGATGGTCAGGATGGTCAGCCTGCACCGCTTCCGGAGACCGCGTTCACGTTGCAGCTGCTGCATTTCGCGGATGTCGACGGGGCCGGCGGCGCGGGTGATGTCCGCAACTTTTCCGCCCTGGTGGATGGCTTCCGGCAGGCCATGCCGAGCAACACCCTGGTACTGAGCTCCGGGGATAACTGGATTCCCGGGCCGGAGTACTTCGGTGCCGAAGATGAGCGACTGGATGCCAGTCTCGGTGCCAATGGCCCCGGCCGGGCGCATGTGGGCTGGCTCAACGCCCTGGGTGTGCAGGCTGCGGTGGTCGGCAACCATGAACTGGATTTGGGTCCCGAAGATTTCGCAGAACTACTGGTGGCTGATGGAGCCTATCCCGGCGCGCGGTTCCCGTACCTGTCCGCCAACATTGACTTCAGCTCGGATGAAAACACCAGCCCGCTCATTGTGCCGAACGGTCAGCCGGCGCAGCCGAACAGCATCGCGGCCAGTGTGACGCTGCGTGTCGGCGATGAACTCGTTGGCGTG